>JAZRID010000074.1:0-6005 GCA_045645125.1 Oscillospiraceae bacterium
GAGAAACACAAGCATGAGAATTGCATTGACAGGCAATCCCAACAGTGGAAAAACCACGATGTTCAACGCGCTGACAGGTCGCAGTGAAAAAGTCGGCAACTGGGCAGGCGTTACGGTTGAAAAAAAGGAACATCCTATCAAAAAAGTGTACTGTGGTGGACAGGACGGACTACTTGCCGTTGACCTGCCTGGTGCTTACTCGATGTCGCCGTTCACTGCGGAGGAGAGTGTCACCCATACTTACATCAAACATGAAAATCCCGATGTCATTGTCAATATCGTGGATGCAACCAATCTGAGCCGTAGTCTGTTTTTCACCACACAGCTGATGGAATTAAATATCCCGGTTGTCGTTGCACTGAATAAGAGCGATATCAACGAGAAGAAAGCGACGAAGATTGACACAGTGACACTGTCTAATCTGTTAGGCTGTCCCGTTGTGGAAACCATCTCCACCAATGCCAACGGCTTGCGCGAGGTCATTCAAACCGCCGTTTCCCTCTGTGGAAAGGGGCAGAAAGCTCCTTATCATCAAGGCGATATCGACTTGAGCAGTAAAAGTGCAGTCGAAACGGCGGATAGAAAGCGGTATGCCTTTGTCAACGGCATTGTTGCCAAGGTTGAAAAACGCAAGGTTTTGACGCGAAACAAGAGCGTGGATGATAAGATTGACGCGGTTTTGACCAATCCTGCCTATGGTTTGGTCATTTTTGCGGCCGTGATGTTTCTGGTATTCCAAATCTCGCAGGCGTGGGTCGGTCCTTGGATTGCCGAGGGATACGAGTTTGCCAATGGGTTTACGATCCCTGGTCTGGTGACACTGATTGACTCGTTCAAGGAGTGGGTGGCTGGTCTGTTGGAAAATGCCAATCCGTTCCTTGCGGCTCTGCTGACGGAGGGCATTATCGGCGGTGTCAGCGCGGTGGTCGGTTTCCTGCCTCTAGTCATGGTCATGTATTTCCTCATCTCTCTGTTGGAGGACTGTGGCTATATGGCGCGCGCGACTGTGGTGCTAGATCCGATTTTCAAGAAAGTCGGCCTGTCTGGTAAGTCCGTCATCCCCTTTATCGTCGGTACTGGTTGTGCTATCCCCGGTGTCATGGCGGCGCGTACCATCCACAATGAGCGCGAGCGCAATGCAACCGCGATGTTGGCACCGTTTATGCCCTGTGGTGCAAAGTTGCCTGTCATTGCCCTCTTTGCAGGTGCTTTCTTCAACGAAGCCAGTTGGGTGGGCACGCTGATGTACTTCGCAGGTATCGTCTTGATTCTGTTGGGCGCGCTGTTGGTCAACCGTATCGCTGGTTCTCAGAAGCGCAGGTCCTACTTTATTATTGAACTGCCCGAATATAAACTGCCCTCACTGAAACGCGCCGTGGCAGATATGTGCAGTCGCGGTTGGGCGTACATCGTCAAGGCTGGTACGGTTATCCTGCTGTGTAATGCCGTGGTGTTTGTGATGCAGTCCTTCGACTGGAATCTCCAACTGGTCGGGGAGGGAACAGCGAGTACCTCCATTCTCGCCAGTATTGCAAATCCCATTGCGTTCCTCTTGGTGCCTGTGATTGGTATTCACGCATGGCAGATGGCCGCCGCCGCTGTGACTGGCTTTATTGCCAAGGAGAATGTGGTTGGTACACTGGCGGTGTGCTATGGTATCTCCAATCTGATTGATACTGAGGCATTGGAGATGGCGGAGGGAGCTGGCAGTGAGGTCGCCGCTGTATTTGCCATTACCAAGGTTGCCGCGCTCGCATACCTGATGTTTAACCTGTTTTCTCCCCCTTGCTTTGCCGCAATCGGTGCCATGAACAGCGAAATCACCAAGAAGAAGTGGCTGTTTGGCGGTATCGCCTTGCAGTTGGCAGTCGGTTACTCGGTCGGTTATCTGGTCTATACCATCGGCACGCTGATGACTGCACCTGCAACCTTGAGCATCGGGGCCGCTATCGGCGGTGGTCTGTTTGTCCTGCTCTTTGCTTTGGTTTTGGTACTGCTGTGTGTCAGAGCGGACCAACAGGTGAAAGCAGAAGCCGTCCGTAAACAGTAAAAGGAGTGCTATCAGATGGCAGATTTTTTGGTAGGACTTGTCCTGGTGGCCATCCTTGGCGGTGCGGTGTTCTATATCGTCAAGGCGAAAAAAAGCGGCCGCAAGTGCATCGGTTGTCCCGACAGCGGCTCATGTGGCAAAAACGACTGTTGCAACTGTAAGCACTGATATTGATACAGTAAAACGATTCTTCCGTATACATACTCCTCTCTTTTCTCTGAAAAATAGCTTTCCATTTGGAGAGCTATTTTTCGTTTTTTTGGATAAAATCTTTGTATTTTTTCTTGACAAATAGTAGAAACTATAGTAGGATTTTAAATAGTTAGTGTAGACTAACTAAAAATCTCTTGCCATGTTCTATGGGGGGAGATTCTTTATTTCAATATTGTTAGTTGCAGCTAACTTATGGAGGGAATTATGTCTGAGGAATTGATTGTTCGCCACTGTGCGCCTACACTGGCAGGCCTGAAAACGGGAAATCTCTTTTCTTGTGCCTGTACTTCGCGCGAGGACTTGACGACAGCACTGCGCGAACTAAATAAGAAGTTAGTTCCCAAGGGGGTGCGCGTGATTCCACTGCGTCTAAACAGCGGTCGCGTCCTTCTCTATGTCTATCGCTATCGTTATCTGAAGCGAGATTTGAACGACAGACAGGCACGGGCATTGTTAGAGCAGAATGGGTATGTACCAGAGTGTATGGAACGCTGTGTGATGCGTTTAATCGAACGCATTGGGACAAGTGAAGAATTTCCGCACGAAATCGGTTTGTTCCTCAGCTATCCGCCAGAGGATGTCTGTGCATTTATTGCCAATAAAGCGTGTGACCATAAGTGTGTCGGCTGTTGGAAGGTGTACGGCGATGTGGAGAAAGCACAGAAAACCTTTGCGCGCTATGAGAAGTGTACCCGCGTGTATGGGGAACGGTGGAAAAATGGGCGAACTTTGGAGCGTTTAACCGTGGCAGGATAAATGCTCGCCAAATATGGATAAAAACGGCTCTCCGAACAGGAAAGCCGTTTTTGCTTTAACATAAAATTTGCCCCAATAGGTCCATGATGGCATCTGCGCGTGAAAAAGCCTGCGCCGAGAGTCGTCCCAACAGCTTTTGTAAACAGGGGTCCACGCTTTCATCAGACGCACGGCGGTAGTTGAACCCGTTACACGCCTCTTGATGGTAGCACGAGCGCAGGGCATCCGAGAGGGAGTGCCAACGCATATGGTCGATACTGACAACATCCTCGTAGCAAGTACCTGTGATAAGAAAATACGCGGTTTTTAACTCCTGTGCTGCTTCCTTTTTCTCCTGTGCAATCGAGCGCATAAGCCGTGCCGCACCACCGTGGCACAACCGCTGAGAAAGTCCGAGGTAACAGCGTCTTTGCGCCAGTTCCTCCTCAATAAATCCTTCCAGCACTTTCAAGTCCTGCGCGGCTTCACTGCCCATACAGCAGGGATTGAGCTGTGCGCCAGGGAGTGTGGCCTCCTCACGCCGTGGGGTAGGGGTGGGCATCGGTGTCATCTGGGTACTCATACTCTCCCCGAGGGATGCCGTGGGCGGTGTCTGTGTGACATTGTTACCATCGCCGTAGGGGTCACACCCTGGGGACACGCGCTGCCACACATCGTCGTACATTCGATAGTCGTAGGCGGTGTGATTCTGCATAGCAACAGCCTCCTTTACATTACAGGCTATTCTATGCGGAAACGAGCAAAAAGGTTATTCTTTTTTTCCCAAATTAGCTTGATTTTCCGTTGTGCTGTGCCTGCAACAGAAATTCCGCCGCCATGCGGTAGCCTTCAAAGCCGTACCCAGAGAAGGTGGCGCAACACGCCATCCCAGCATAGGATACCTGACGGAATGGTTCGCGCTGTGAGATATCCGACAGATGAACCTCCACAGCAGGGAGCGCGACGGCCTTGAGTGCGTCCAAAATAGCGATACTCGTGTGGGTGTATGCCGCAGGATTGATAATGATGGCATCCATTTTGCCCAGTGCGTTCTGAATCGCATCGACCAGCACACCCTCGTGGTTGGATTGCCGGATTTCACAGGTAATCCCAAGAGGCGCGCAGAAGTCACGGATGTACTGCGCTAAATCGGCATAGGTTTGCTTTCCGTAGATGGATGGTTCGCGGATGCCCAATAGATTTAAATTTGGGCCGTTCAAAAAAAGAATTTTCATCACTTGTTCCACTCCTGTAGTAGCTGTGCCACGGTCTGTTCTACCGTGCCGTTGTTGTCGATAACCACATCGGCAAAGGCTTCGTATTGTGCTTTGCGCTGTGCCCACAATGTTTCGATAGCGGTGCGCTGTGAAAGAGGTCTGCCATCCGTAGGCAGATACCTGTGGTCGCGCATGAGGTGAAAAAGTCTGCCATTTTGATGGAGTGACGCGTAGTTTTCCGCCCGTGTGACACAGCCACCGCCTGTGCTGATGATGATACCGGTACGCTTGCCCACCTCGCGGATACAGTCGCTTTCGAGGGCGCGGAAATAGTCCTCGCCGTGCTGTGCAAAAATCTCGGGAATGGACAGTCCTGCACGCTGTGCGATGATTTCATCCAGATGTACGACCTCACGCCCCGTCCGCTTGCCAAGCGCATCGGCGATGGTGGATTTTCCACAGCCTGGCATCCCGATGAGCACCATGTTCTCCAACTGTCGGTGGAGTGCGGAAAAGACTTCCTCTGTTCGGGCATCGCTGATGGTGGTACCAGTGAACAGCTCTGCGGCGCGTTTGGCCTGTGCCGTCAGCATGGACAATCCACAGGTGCAGGGGATGCCAAGTTGTTCTGCCTGTAGGAATAGCGCAGTACGCAGGGGGTGATAGACCACATCGAGGACACCAGAGAGATAGGGGAATTGCGTTAAGTCGATGGGAGATTGCCCACAGTTTGGGAACATCCCCACAGGGGTGGTATTGATAATGCAGTCCGCATCCACATGGCGGTGCAGGTTGGTGTAGTTGTTGTCACCGCTTCGGGAGATGACAACAATTTCTTTCGCACCGCACAATTGTGCAGCGGCGACGGCGGTGCGACTGGTGCCCCCACTGCCAAGAATCAGAACTTTTTTATCGTGCAGGTCGATACCACTGCGCTGTGCCATATAGAGCAGTCCGTCAATGTCCGTGTTGTACCCAATGAGCCGTCCTCCACGGTTGACGATGGTGTTTACTGCGCCAATTTGTGCGGCGCGTGCGTCAATTTCATCGCATAAGGGCATGACCATCTGTTTGTATGGCATGGTGATATTCAGACCGCGGAATGGACGCTGTGCCAGTAGTTGCACTACCGCATCACGCTTGGTGGGCAACAGGCAATAGTCGTAGTCCCCAAAAGCGCGGTGTAGTTGGGGGGAAAAGCTGTGTCCGAGTGTTTCACCCAGTAGTCCATACTCTATCATAGTGACCTCGTATTACAGGAGCGTTTTCTGGTACGCACGGCTGACAGACAACAAGGTTTCAAAGAGTGTCTGGGCGTAGGGCGCAAGCTCCTTACGGCTGTTCTGACGAACACGCTCCAAAATTTCCTGTTCCCGACCACTGGCGAGAATCGGTATCTCATGTGTTTTTTTATACTCTGCAACCTGTTGCACGATTGCCATGCGCTCTTGAAATAGGGCGAGCAATTGCGTGTCAATGGTGTCGAGTTGGTCGCGGTAGTCTTTCAGTTCCATTTTTCATCCTCCATGAGCATATCGAGCAGCGTCAGTGCAGTGACGGCCTCCACAACAGGGACGGCGCGTGGGACGATGCAGGGGTCGTGTCGACCGCGAATGTGTAGGGTTGTGTTTTCCATCGTCGCAAGATTGACACTGCTCTGCTCCTGTGCGATGGATGGGGTGGGTTTCAGTGCGACATTAACCACCAGTGGCATGGCGGTGGTGATACCGCCCAGTACACCGCCAGCGTGGTTGGTGTGCGTGACAACGCGCCCATTCTCGACTGTAAAG
>JAZRID010000075.1:0-1255 GCA_045645125.1 Oscillospiraceae bacterium
AAACGATACCTGAACTTCACCGCGAAGTGCTGGAAGAACCTCTTAGGTATGAATGCGGATAAAGACCAGCTCTTGATGTACCGCGCAGATGAAAAACGCTGTCGGCTGAGTGAAGATGAAAAGAAGTTCGCGCAAACGTGCTGGGAGATGACAAGTACAGTGTTCGCATCGGTGGTCAATGCGGAGATGGAAAAGGAAACTCCTCTCGACTATGACGCAGTCGGAGAAACCGCCGATGCCATCCTGGACGTGATAGCAGATGGGATTCGCACACGGCAGGAGAACACCACCGTGTCGCCCCGCAGGAGCCGCTGTGTGCGCTTTTCCTACCGAGGAAGGGCGTGTACACCTGTGAGCGGGACAAGCCGTATTTGAGCCGATTTGAGCGAGAGAAATCGAGAGTGAAACAGACAATAGAGGGGCAAATTTGAGCCCACTGTGGAGCGTTCGATTTTAGTGCAAGATAAAGGAACGGGCACCTTGACGGTACCTCGTTCCCCTGAACATCGCCCCGCAATGCGGGTCGAGGACGGTACCAACGGCGGCGTCGGAATTGAGAGGTTTGAAAAAACAGGTGCACCTTGAGGGCTGTAACCCGCATGGTTACAGGGTTTTCAGCGCCGTCGGAAGGTAAAAAGAAAGCAGAAAGGAGAAAAATTATGAGTCAAAGAAGAAAAACTGGAATTGCCCTGTCTGATAAGCACATTACCATCTGTGATACCTGTCGGCAGAGATTTCATCTGGGCTCCCGCAACGATTTCATAGAGGAAGCCATCGAGTACTATCAGGATTATTTGGTCAGCGGAACACAGGTAAGTAGTCTGGTTCGGGATGTGGTTGATACGATAAATCGTCGGCTGGGTGCCTACACAGGGAAAGTGATTGAGAACCAGGAGGAGATGTTACGTGACTTGGGAGAAATCCGCTGGCTCCTGCGGGAGAGAAACAAATGAAACTTTCAGTAGCTATTTGCTCGAACCTGTGGTATCTGTTTGTGTTGCAAAACGGGAGGTGATGAAATGGCAAAACGCAGAGCATCGGGTGAAGGTATGCTCCGTCGTCGCGGCAAACGCTGGGAGGCAAGAATCGTAATCGGTCACGCAGAGGATGGCAAACCCATCTTCCATCACATCTCAGGTAAGACGCAGAAAGAAGCGCTGGCAAAACTGCGGCAGGCACTGGATGACTATCGTGATGTGGAGCTGAGCGAAGACAGCCGCATCTCACTGAAGGAGTGGCTGGAGCGATGGATGGA
>JAZRID010000076.1:0-7402 GCA_045645125.1 Oscillospiraceae bacterium
TATCCTTGGGGGAACGGCCGGTGTAAATGCCGGTCATCACATTGACTGCACCCAGCTCGGAGAGCTGACCTTTCTCAAAGCCCTCCAGCGTAGGGTCCATCTCGGCCTCAAACAGAGCCTCATACGAGGGGTTGTAAATAACCTCTGTTGCGCCCGTAATGCCGTACTGTTTCAAATCAACCTGTGCCATGTTCCATGAAACCTCTTTTCTTGATAATTGTACTGGGTCGGCACGGCAAAATGCCAGATTGCCGATACCAGTCGGTTACACGATGTGTAATACTAATATTTTACAGTATGCGCGCAGGAAAAGCAATAGAATCGGGGAAAAAGAGCAGGCATCAATCGCTTGCGCCACTGGCGATAACCTTGCCGATGTTCCACATACTTGCCGCCTGTTTTGCTGCGATCAGACGCTCCTCCTCGTTCTTGAAGGGAAACTCTGCCGTGTGACAACCACAGTCCAGACAACTGGCATATACACACCAGCCGTTTTCTTCTTCTAAGAGTCCAGCACCGTGGCAAATGGGACAGTCAAACAGTTCGATATCGTTGAAATCCATAGTTATTGTATACCTCCTGTGTTTGGTGTTGTTCCATTATAGGAGTATCGCTATTTGAAGTCAATTCCCATTTCATTGATTTCTTGACAAATCAGGTCGGTAACAGTATACTGAGAACACAAATCCTGTGGAAAATCGTGGATTTACAACGGAATCCCGAAATATCGACAGGAAATACATAAGAAAAGAGATGAAAGTAAGAGTGGAAAACAAGATGAAAAAAAACATCGGTGTGATGGGGGCTATGTCCTTGGTCGTCGGCTGTGTTATCGGTGCTGGTGTATTCTTTAAGCCCACCGCTATCTACACCGAAACCGGTGGTGCGCCTGGTATGGGTATGCTGGCGTGGATTATCGGTGGTCTGGCGAGCCTGTTGGGTGCGCTGACCTTTGCAGAAATCGCCATTCTAATTCCCAAGACAGGCGGTATGGTGGCATACCTGAGCGATGTGTTCCATGAGAAAGTGGGTTTCCTCGCTGGTTGGATGCAGGTGGTTATCTTCTATCCTGCCTTCCTCGCTGGCTATGGTGTCAAGGTAGGCTCGGTGCTGGCGGAGGCTGGGTATGTGGGTGAGCAGTTCAAATTGCCCATTGCGATTGGCATTATCATGCTCATGGTGTTTGCGAACTCGCTGGGTTCTAAAACTGCTTCGCGTGTGCAAGTGGTGTCCACGGTTTGTAAGTTGATTCCCCTGTTCCTGATTATGATTTTTGGCTTTATTCTGGGCAGTGGCGATAACGCTATCTTTACCCCGATGGTGGGTGAGGGTAAGAATGCGGGTGCTGTTCTGGGTTCTACCTTGTTGGCTGTCCTGTTCGCGTTTGAGGGTTGGACCAATGTCGGTGCTATTGCAGGTGAGATGGAGAATCCTGGCCGTGACCTGCCCCGTGCTATCGTCGGCGGTGTTTCCATTATTATGGCAGTTTACTTCTTTATTAACATGGCTTACCTGTGGGTTCTGCCCGCTGACCAGTTGATGGCTCTGGAATCTCCTGCCGCCGCCGTTGCAATGCAGATTTTTGGTTCTGTGGGTGGTACGCTGATTGAGGTTGGTATTATTATCTCTGTTCTCGGTGCTGCCAACGGCTTCTTGATGTCTGGCTCCCGTGTGGCATACCATCTGGCAGAAACGAAGACCCTGCCTTGCAGTCGTTTCCTGAGCAAGCTGAACGGCAATCAGGTCCCTGCGAACTCCATCCTACTGATTGGTGTGCTGGCTTCTCTGTATTCCCTGATTGGTCAGTTCGACCTGCTGACTGACTTGGCGGTGTTCTCTTGCTGGATTTTCTATACGCTGACCTTCGTCTGCGTTATCAAAATGCGTAAGACCCACCCCAATGTGGAGCGTAAGTATAAGGTACCTCTGTATCCCATTGTTCCTTTGCTCGCTATCGCTAGCGGTCTGTATGTCGTTGCTAGTCAGATGTTCCTCTCTGGCACGGATGCCACCATTATGTCCCTGTGCAGTGTTGTCATTACGCTGCTCGGTCTGCCCGTGTATCTGGCTGTGAAAAAGTTTTCTTAACAAGTAATAAAGGGGAGTGTTGTGCTATTGTTCGCAACACTCCTTTTTTGTCGGATAAGAATTAAGCGTTTGTCTAAAAACCGATTGACAAATGGTGGGTGTCGTGGTAGATTTTAATTAGGCAATTGCTTAACTACAATATCAAATACTATGAGGTGAAAGCGTATGAAAAAAGAAAATGCTCCGTTGTCTGATGCAGAATGGCGTATCATGCAAAGCCTGTGGCGTGGGCGAACACCGATGAGTGTGCGCGAGATACTGGATGATTTGCGCGACGCGTGGAGCGTCCATACCGTGATTTCTTTCTTGAAGCGGATGGCAGGGAAGGGTGCAGTGAAAATACACGGCGGTCGTCCCATTCGTTACAGCGCGCTTCTGGACCGTGAGGAAGCGGTACAAGAGGAAACGAAAGAGCTGTTGGGGCGTGTGTATGGGGGAGAAAAACTCCTAATGATTCAATGTGCCGTGAATACTTCTCCGCTGAGTGAGGAGGAGAGGGAGGAGTTGATTCGGATTCTGAAAGGAGGCAAGTGATTGTTATGACGACGATTTTGATGCAGGCGACAGCCCTGATGGTGGTGCTTCTGGTATTGCGCCCCGTGTGTAAGCAGTTTTTCTCACCCCAAGTGCGGTGCGCGCTGTGGGCATTGCCAGCCCTGCGTCTACTGCTCCCGTTTTCGTGGGAGAGTGCGTGGAGCGTGATGGCCTCTGTACGGCCAGTGGCGCAGGAAGTGGAGCGTGTGGTCAACCGTCCTGTTGTCCCAATGACACCATCGGGGTGGCTAGGGGCACAGACGATGGGAACTGTGGGGCAACCTGCCGTGCAGAACCCTGCACCAGTGCCAACGGTGACGGCTCCGCCAGAGATTTCTTGGGGAACGATTGTGTGTATCCTCTGGCTTGTCGGCGCGCTGATTACAGGTGGCATTATCCTGTACCAGAATATCCGCTTTTATACCGCTGTGAAACGGGCGGCAGAGCCGTATGGTGAGGCAGGAAAATTGCCTGTCTATCTAGTCAAATCCTTGCCGAGTCCCTGTCTGGCAGGTGTGTTGCACCCACGCATTTATATCAATGAACAGGCATTGGCGAGCGATGTCGTTTTGCAAATGACCCTGCGCCATGAGTTGACACACTATAAACGGCTCGACCACATTGGGAATGTGGTGCGTGGTGTACTGTTGACACTGTACTGGTTTCATCCGCTGGTGTGGTACTGCTCGGAACTGTTCCGCTGTGACTGTGAAACGGCTTGCGATGCGACAGCAACCCGTGGGATGGATCAGACCGAGCGAGAGAGCTACGGTATGGCACTGATTACCCTTGCTTCTCGTGGGGGACAGCGCGATGCAGGGCGACTGGTCTGCCTGTCTACGATGAGTGGCAGTAAAAAACTCCTCAAAGAGCGGATTACACAGTTGGCAAAAGGACGCACTTTCCGCTTTGCCGCAGTGGTTGCCCTGCTGTTGGCAGTGGTGCTGTGCTGTACGATGTGTACTGTGCCCCACCAAGAGGAGGAGCAGAACAGACCGGAGAATAGTTCCAGTGATTGCTCTGGTGATACGCAACAACAGGCAGAAGAACCTGATAGCGAGGATATTCCCCAGATAGAGTTGGATATCATTACGATGGATTTTGTTTCCGCTGACCCTGCCGTGGGTGTACCGAACACGATAGAGGATTTGGCGTGGTGTCTGGAGCTGAGCTTGCTCGATATGGCGTTTGTTCCGATGGACGAGGATGAGATGAGTGGTATCGTGTCCGAATATGAGGATTTGTTGCATGAGTATCGCCTGATGGGGCGCGTGAGTGAAGATGGCAGTGTCCGTTATATCGTAGGCGAGTATACAGGAAACTTTGAAGATAGTGCGTTCTATGGCCTCTACAGCATGGAAATTGACGACAATCAGCTCCTCTATCGACCAGAAGATGCCGCCGCTGTGGAGGAGGCGACTTATGAGGGGCGCACCCCAGAAGTTGGCGTGCTACTGGAACACAGCAGAGTGACACATTTCTCTCATTCCAGTCTGATTCTGATACAACCGAACAAGTCCACCATGCCGTTGGATGGGGTATGCTACCGCTATGTGGAAGGGCAAAACGGCAGGTCGTATATTATGGACGCGGTTTCCCGTGGCATTTCCGTCGGCGTAACAGCGGAACCGTATCTGGAGGTGTATCGTATCTCCGAGGTGTACGGCGAGATATCCGAGAGAATTCCGCTGACGGAACAACAGGTGGAACAGATTTTGGCAGAACCGTTGACGAAACTTAAAGAGGGATACGGTATCAGTGCGACACTGTGTTACAACGGAGATAGGGTGTTGTTCCAAGCATTGAAGGGAATACCGCAGACTGTCATTGACTTGGCGCGTACGCACTGTGACTATCGCTTTGCTACGCCAAATGATATCGAGGGCGACATTGTGAAGGCAACACTGGAATGTAACTGGCTGCATGAACCCCTCTATGCCGCAGAGGAGTATTTGCCCCGTCTGCGTGAGATTCTCAAGGGGGCGGAGCTTGGTTTTGTAGGTGCGTGTGGCTACGCCGCGAAGTTGACCATCGAGATGGAAAACGGAGAAAGCATGGTGCTGTTCAAAGGGTGTGATGGCTGTGATAGTATCGTGTTTGGCTCCTACGGCGGTTACTTCCTCGGTGATAAGCAAACTGTCGAATTTTGGGAGATGTTTGGACTGGACCCAGATACGAAGGAGTTGCGCTCACAACAACAGGCGTTGCAGAGTGTGTTCCCGATGGAGATGATGTTTGCCAGTGGTGCAGGTGCGTGGGGCACGACCCTGACGCTGAATCTTGACGGCACCTTTACTGGGCAGTTCCATGATTCCAACATGGGGGAAAACGGTGAGAATTACCCCAATGGTACGGTCTACTACTGCAATTTCTCTGGACGGTTTGGTTCGATGATGAAGATGAACGACTACGCCTACTATATGTGTCTGGAGGAACTGGTCTACGATACCGATATTGATAGAGAAGAAATCGGAGCAGACGAGGGGGTTCGTTATATTACCGCCGAGCCATACGGAATTGCAGGTGGTATAGAATTTATCTTCTATCTCCCCGGAACCCCTGTGGGAATGCTGGACGAAAGTTTTCTATCTTGGTGGCCAAGTGCGTACCTGTGGCGAGAGGGAAAACTGGATACACTGGACGCTTATGGTCTGTACAATGTGAACACGGGAGAGGGATTCTTCTCTGATATGATACTCGTAATGTTCTCCGATGTATCCGCATGAATTGGTGCTATCCTGCAAAGAATAGAGGCGACTATCTTGCAGGAGGAGAGGCATATGGACGAAGAAACCAAAACGAGTGCGCCGAGCGAGGAAGAAAACAATACGGCGTGTGACAGTCAACGACTGGTGGACCTCGGCTCGGCGGTCAATCGCTCCAAACGAGGGACGATTTACACGCTGACCATCGTGGGACAGGTGGAGGGACACCAGCTCGCACCTGATACCGCTAAAACCACAAAGTATGAGCATATTATGCCACTGTTGGCCAGTCTGGAACAGAATGACGAGGTAGATGGTGTTCTGTTGTTGCTGAATACCGTGGGCGGTGATATTGAGGCAGGACTGGGCATTGCGGAACTGATTAGTGGGATGCAGAAGCCTACGGTCAGTCTTGTCCTCGGCGGAGGACATTCCATCGGCATCCCGTTGGCGGTCGCGCCTAAGGTGAGTATGATTGTCCCCAGTGCGTCAATGACGATTCACCCCGTTCGCATGAATGGGACGGTGATTGCCGCACCGCAGACTTACCACTACTTTGAACGGATTCAAGAGCGCATTGTGAATTTTGTGTCGCGCAATAGCAACATGAAACGAGAAAAGTTTCTGGAGTTGATGCTGAAAAGCGGAGAAATGGCGGCAGATGTGGGGAGTGTCATCTACGGCGAGGAGGCTGTAGCACTGGGGCTAATTGACCAAATTGGCACGCTACACGATGCACTGGAATCCCTGTATGAGCAGATTGCACAGCGTCGTAAACAGGCATAAAATAGACAGGCGTACCAAGACGGTGCGCCTGTTTTTCACGAATTTTCGGTACTTGCGTCTTGAAAAGCGGGGTTGGCTCTGCTATAATATTCTAATTAAACTGGATGCGTATGCGATGCTATCAAAATACCCACTGGGAGAGATGTATGTACTTAAAAGCACTTGAAATTCAGGGGTTCAAATCCTTTCCTGATAAGACGGTTTTGACCTTTGATAAGGATATTACGGCAGTTGTCGGGCCAAATGGCAGTGGAAAATCGAATATCTCTGATGCCATTAGCTGGGTTATGGGAGAGCAGTCGGCACGCACCTTGCGCGGTAGTAAAATGGAAGATGTTATCTTCAGTGGAACAGAGAAGCGCAATAGTGTCGGTTTCGCACAGGTGACGCTGATTCTCGATAACAGTACAGGAATGTTTGCAGGTGTGGACTCCAGTGAAGTGATGGTGACGCGCCGTTACTACCGCAGTGGGGAAAGTGAATACTATATCAACAAACAGTCGGTGCGTCTGCGCGATATCAATGAGCTGTTTATGGATACTGGTCTGGGGCGCGAGGGATATGCCATTATCGGACAGGGGCGCATTGATGAAATCCTCTCACAGCGCAGTACGGACCGCCGCCAAATTTTTGAGGAGGCGGCTGGTATTTCAAAGTACCGCCACCGCAAAGAGGAGGCTACTCGTAGGCTGGAGCGCACCGAAGAAAATCTCGTGCGTATCGGCGACAAGATTGCGGAATTGGAATTACAAGTGGAGCCACTGCGCCAGCAGGCGGAAACGGCGAAACGCTACTTGATTCTGCGCGATGAGTTGCGCTTGTTTGAAATCTCCGTGTGGATGGAGAAGATTGATGAGATTAAGGCGAATACCCTGAAGTTGCGCGCAGATTGTGCGGCGGCGCGTGCGGAAAAGGAGCGCGCAGACGCGGAGATGGAGCAGTTGTATGCGGAGAATGAGCAGTTCTCTGTCCGCGTACAGGAGAATGACCAGGAGCAGGAGCGCGTCCGTTTGCAGGTGCAGTCGGTTGCAACACGGATAGCAGAGGAAGAAAATAAAGTCGCGGTACAGGATACCGTGATACAACATAACTGCCAGTCCATCGCGCTATTGGAGCGTGAGATTGCGGAGCAGGACGAGCGCACGGGGTCACTGTGCGAACAGATTGCAGAACAACAACGGCGCGTGGAGGAAATTGACTGTCAGACTTCCCTGATGCAACAGGAGATGGCGCAGTTGTTGGAGCAGGCGCGAACCGCGACCCAGAGCGCAGGCAGTGTCGCACAGGAA
>JAZRID010000077.1:0-2640 GCA_045645125.1 Oscillospiraceae bacterium
CGTCCATCATAATGGGAATGGTTCTGGTAGACGAAGTGTTTTTGTTCGTTTTCTTCTGCACCAAAACATCCATTTCATCGTACACAGCTGCACCCTTGATATGGATGAGTCTGTTTTTCAAGTCGACATTTTCCCAGCGTAGCGCGCAGATTTCCGACCGACGCATACTGGAGAGACCAAGCAGGGCAGGAATCTCCACATCAGTACCTTTGATTGCATCCACAAAGATTCTGATTTCTTCGGCAGAGAGAAACGGCCGTTCGTTCGGTGGGATTTGTGGGAGCTTTACATTGGGCGGTAGGATATTTAACTCCTTGCGGAGAACGGAGGATATAAACCTCCAAGCGTTTGAGAGCGTCTTAGGGGCGCACAGGGCGGCTTCTCTGTTACAGGCAACAATCCATTCTGTTTCGGTGATTGTGTGTACATTGCGCGACATGAGGTCCTTGAAGCGGTTCTTAACGATGTAGTTGTATCCTCGTATCGTGGAAGGGGATAGGGCGTTCTTGCGACTCTCAATGAAGTTCTCGCAAGCCTCTCGCAGTGTGATTTCCTCGTTTGCATCGGGGGTAATCTGACGCTTGCCAGCCAAATATTCCGATTTCAATAATTGTGCTTGACGGATACAGGCTTTTTCTGTGTTCGCAGATACAGGAACACTTGTGCCACCCAAGCGGAGCTGAATGAACCATGTACCACTCGAAAGTTTCCGTGCTTTTGGAATTTTCATAGAACGCCTCTCTTGCATGACAAGATATCTGTCATATTGAAAAAATGCTCGATTTTTGATGTGAAGTTTGATAATTCTTTTAACATTAACAAAAAACCATTGTTTCTGTTAATGTTATCCTTTGTCGCTCTTTTTGCTACTGTAAGAAAGCCCATCCGTAGTGGGTGCTTTTTTGTTCTAGCACTGAGGGGCTTTTTGTTTAGAGCATCCGCCTTGCGACCTCTACAACTTCCTGTATTTCTTTGTTCGAGTGGTTCAGTAACTCATCTTTATGTTCAAGTAGATACTGCATTGGCGCAGGGAAGGCAAGCAGGGCGACAGGGAGAAAATCCCGTCCCTGAAAGCCATATCCAGCTAAACTAATCCGAGAAGCAATTTTGTGAAACTCTTTACCGGATGTATCATAGATGTTGATAATATTTGCACATGCGGAAGCTTTCTTTAGATGTACAAACAAGGCTTCAAAGAGAAGGTCTAAATTGTCGTTTTCTTGCTCTAGTGTAGAGAAAAGGTCGCTAGTAGAATGTGTGGACATAAAAGATAGAATATCCACTGGACGGTTCATAGATTTGATTATCTTATCCATGATTAAAGTTTTTTTAGAACTCCAAACGCAGGCTCGAACAAAAGCGAGAACTGGTATTGCAATAAGAACCGCAAAAATATATTTCAAGATAATTACCCTCCTCGTAAGATAAGCGTTTCCTCAAAAATACAAATCTGCTGCCAGATTGCCGTGGGTGTACCAACAGACGGCTTTACGCATAAAATCTTCGGTTACGCCGAAGTGCTCCGCCAAACTCCACAACTCAGTGTAACCGTCGGCAACGGCTTGGTCCAGTTCATCAGCAGACAGGGCGCGTTTGACTGCCCATTTATCAGCTTTATACTCATGCCTTGTTACAAGGTCGAAAGGCGAACTCACTGCATGAGTAGTGCCAGTGGCGCAGTGTCCGCACTCATGGAGCAAGACACTTTTCAGCTCTGCCGATGTCTTGATTCGACCCAAATCCATAAATACGCCCCATGTGTCTGTGCTTGTTAAATGTATGGTGGTTGCTTTTGTGTTTTCGTTGCTGAACGGAAGATGACGGTCAAACAGGAGTATATCACGGTCATGCAACCATTGCTTGAGGTTATTTAGGTTCTCCATTTCTTTGCTTTCTGGCATCGTTTAACTGTCTTGCCATGGATAACAGAAGTTGCTTGTCCATATCTGTTAGGTCTTTTGTTTCGTTTTGCATTGCATAGGTAAAATCATCAAAATCAATGCGCTCATCCTCTGGGGTGGGCGCGTTTTCATTTCCCAAGATAGCATCTATTGACATCCCAAAATATGCAGACATTTTCTCAAGAGCATCCGCGCTTGGTTTCTCGGTTTCTGTTGCTTTCCACTTGGCGGCAAGAGAACGGCTCATCCCCATGTCAATGCACGCGCGTTGTGGTTTAACATTCTTTTTAGCGCAAAGAGCTACAAATCTGTCATAAAACATAAATTCGCCCCCTATTTTTTTGTGCATAACAGAAAAGATTACTGTATTCAACTTTTTGGGCTTGAAAAGATAATCAAGGTGCGTTATTATGTGCTTGAAGACTACTACCGTAATCCTTTTCTGGTATTAAGTTGACTGACATCACTATAATACCACTAAAGATTACGGAGGTCAACAAATTAAAACAAAAGGAGGTTACTTTTGTATGCCTGCACAATGGACTGCCACCTTGGTTGGCAAAATGCACCTCAACGGTATTACGGCGAAGCGATTGGCCGCTGAGGTCGGTTGGCACGAGAAGTATCTCAGTGCCGTGCTGAATGGGCACAAAAATCCCAAGATGGCAGAAGAAAAACTGTGTGCCGCACTGGAGCGGTTGGTAGGAAAGGAGAAACACAATGGCAAAGGCAAAGGATT
>JAZRID010000078.1:0-9037 GCA_045645125.1 Oscillospiraceae bacterium
CCAAGACCGCTGAGACCTACAGCGAGGTCGTGGAAGGCATGATGTTCGACCGCGGCTATATCTCCCCCTATATGGTCACGGATACTGAGAAGATGGAAGCTGTCGTTGACGATGCCTTCATCCTCATCACCGATAAGAAGATTTCTGTTATTTCTGACATTCTGCCCCTGCTGGAGCAGTTGGTGCAGGCAGGCAGAAAGCTGGTTATCATCGCAGAGGATGTCGAGGGCGAGGCTCTCAGCACCCTGATTGTCAACCGTCTGCGTGGTACGCTGAATGTTGTCTGTGTCAAGGCTCCTGGTTTCGGCGACCGCCGTAAGGAGATGTTGCAGGATATCGCTATCCTGACGGGTGGTCAGGTTATCAGCGAGGAGCTGGGTTACGACCTCAAGACCGCTGATGTGACCATGCTGGGTCGCGCTCGTCAAATCAAGGTGACCAAGGAGAACACCGTGATTGTGGACGGCGCAGGTGCTGCCGAGGCCATTGAGTCCCGTGTGTCCCAGATTCGTAGCCAGATTGCGATTACCACCAGTGACTACGACCGCGAGAAGTTGCAAGAGCGTCTGGCAAAGCTGGCTGGCGGTGTTGCTGTCATTAAGGTCGGTGCCGCAACGGAAACCGAGATGAAGGAGAAGAAGCTCCGTATCGAGGATGCGCTGAACGCTACCAAGGCAGCTGTCGAGGAAGGTATCGTTGCAGGCGGTGGTACCGTGTTTGTCAACGCTATCCCCGCTGTTGAGGCTCTGCTGAAGAAGGTGGAGGGCGACGAAAAGACTGGCGTGCAGATTATCGCCAAGGCTCTCGAAGCTCCCATCCGTCAGATTGCCGCCAACGCTGGTCTGGATGGCAGTGTGATTCTGGAGAAGGTCAGAACCTCCAAGAAGCCCGGCTACGGCTTCGATGCCTATAAGGAAGTGTACTGCGACATGGTCGCTTCCGGTATCGTTGACCCTGCCAAGGTCACTCGTTCCGCTCTGGAGAACGCCGCAAGCGTTGCTTCCATGGTGCTGACCACCGAGTCCCTGGTCGCTGATAAGCCCGAGCCTCCCGCTCCCATGGGTGGTGATATGGGCGGCATGGGCGGTATGTACTAAGAAGCTGCCCCAATCCCTTGCAATAGCTGATTTCTGGCGAAGAAGGACGCAAATTTACGCCACACTTACGCCACAAAAAGCGCATAATAGGGTCAAAGACCGATACTCACTTAATCGTGGGTATCGGTCTTTTTGCGTTTGTACAGGATTTTTGCTCTACTATCAACAACGCTATCGGGTTAATTTTTCTCTTTTAATGAGGCAACCAATGCCCTCACCAGAGCCTCGTCACGCTCGGAAAGACCCTCTACCTCCACTGCTCGGCCATCCATGATTCCCAGCAGATAGTCAGCTGAAACGCCAAACACTTTTGCAAACGCACAAACTACATCTGCGGACGGCGTTCTAATCCCCACCTCGTAGGTTGATATGGCGGATTTTGTAACACCTGTCCGCCGCGCCAGTTCCGCTTGCGACCAATTACGACTTTCGCGTAACTGCCGCACTTTCTGACCTAAATCTAGCATCGTTTAACACCACCATTCTTATGCATAGGTTATGTATAGTGTAACGATACGGAAGTAAACTATGGAGGCTAAAGAAACAACTATAGTTGACAAAAATGGTTGTCTATAGTATACTGTGCCTATGTAAGAGGAGGGATAGTATGGCAAA
Source organism: Oscillospiraceae bacterium (assembly GCA_045645125.1). Lineage (GTDB taxonomy): Bacteria > Bacillota > Clostridia > Oscillospirales > Oscillospiraceae > Pelethomonas. Next base: position 1,713 of record JAZRID010000078.1, read on the forward strand.
TATTATAATTAGGAGGTTTCTGAAAATTCGACTCAGTTGAACTATGCTATACGGTTTTTTGTAACGACAATTTTTATTTATAAAGAGAGGAAAAAGAAATGGCATTATTAGGAAATATTATCTGGTTTGTTCTTGCTGGCTGGTGGAGCTCCCTCGTTTACGGAGCTTGCGGTTTACTCTTTTGTATCACGGTCATCGGTATCCCTATTGGTAAGGCACTGTTCCAGTACGCAAAGCTTATGGCGTTGCCGTTTGGAAAGACTATCGTAAAAGAAACAGAACTCAAGGGAAAAGAAAATGTAGCCACCGTGCGTCGTGTAGGTGGTACAATCGCCAACATTTTGTGGATTCCTTTTGGTATCGTCATATTCCTCGCAAATATCGGCTTGATGATTGCTTGCACTATTTCCATTATCGGTATTCCCGTCGCGGTTATCATCGCTAGAAGCTGTAAATTCTTGCTTTGGCCTGTCGGTGCAAAGGTTGTTACAAAGGCGGAATACGACAACATTATCTTGCGGCGCACAATTGCAGATTCTATCCACTAAACTGGTAGGATATGATGGAATATATCCAGATGATAAAAATGGGGAATAAACGCTACGAATCCTGGTGGCTGGTTCCGCTTTAATATGGGCTGGTATTCTCTTAGCGATATAGAGAAATTCCAGCGTCAAATCCATCTGCAAAAAGACCGCTACTATCAAACGGAGAAGTAGTGCAGAGTGGGCAGATGAAAAAATTCCAAAATAAAGAAAGAGGAGAGAAACATATGAAAAAAATGAAACGGCTTTTATCCCTTGCGATGGTCCTTGTTCTACTGCTGGCCATAGCTCCTGCCGCTCGTGCGGCCACCTACAAGTACGAAGTCGGTGGCGGTACATTGGCTTTTGACCCTGCTACTGGCACTATCACGGGTTGTGGTTCAGCTGTCTATTCAGCGGATATTCCCAGTGAGATTTACGGAGTGCCAGTGACAGCTATCGGCAAGAATGCGTTTAGAGATTGCAAGAATTTGGTAAGCGTCACAATTCCCAACAGTGTAACAACAATAGGTGAATCCGCATTTCAGTACTGTAGTAAGCTCACATCGGTCAGCATTCCCCCGAGTGTAACGACAATAGGTGAATACGCATTTAAGTACTGTAGTAAGCTCACATCCGTTGATATTCCTGGCAGTGTGAAAGTGATTCCCCCACATTGTTTCAGTGTATGCGAAGCACTGACTGCGCTCAATCTGGGAGAGGGAGTGGAAGAGATTGCATCCTACGCACTAGAATACTGTACTAGCCTGACGGAGGTTACGCTCCCAGACAGTCTTACTAAGGTTGCAAGCAGAGCATTCTATGATGGCAATATCACTACTGTTTCTTTCGGCAGTGGTATACGCTATCTTGATAGGTACGCATTTAGTAGGCAAGCCAAGTTGAGTACCCTCATCTTTCGCGGGGATGCTCCTAGCGTGAGTGAATCGTTTGCCCTAAGTGCAGAGAATGTCATCGTCTATTATCCTGAGGGAGCATCTGGCTGGACCCCTATTTGGAACGGGTTCATCACGAAATCCTATGTGTTAGAAAAGGAAACCGAGGAGGAGACTCCTCCTGTTTCTGGCATGGCCACCGCCATCCCCACCACCGCTACTGTCTATGTGAATGGCGTACAGGTTGCCTTTGATGCCTATAACATCAATGGGAACAACTACTTCAAGCTCCGAGACTTGGCACTGGTTCTCAGTGGTAGCGAGGCTCAGTTTGAGGTGACTTGGAACAAGAGTGCCAACGCCATCGAGTTGACCTCTGGGAAAGCCTATACACCAGTGGGCGGTGAAATGAGTAGCAAAGGGAAAATCAATCAAGTCGCTTCCCCTACCTCCTCCGCTGTGTTGGTGGACGGTATTACTGTTCGCCTGACCGCCTATAATATCAACAACAATAACTATTTCAAGTTGCGTGATATTGGCCAAGTGTTTGATTTTGGCGTTGACTGGGACGGGACTCAGAAAATGATTTTGATTGATACTGGAAAGGGATATACGCCTTAATACATTTTCCATGGAGGGCTTCTTGATGAAAAAACGCATTGCCTATCTCTGCATAGGATTGCTTATTACAATTTTTTTGACTGCCTGTGCCACGAACAACACGGCACAACAGCCAGATGGAAACAATGTACCTGAAAATCAGGTCACTTCAGAACCGAACGATGAAGAAACCACTGCGCCTGACAATCAGGATACCTCGGAATCGGAAGAAAATACACAGCCGCAGACCCCAACCCCTCCGCCGATTCCAGAAATAACCGAGGACGAAATGCTCCGCCAGTTTGAGACGATTTATACCAACTGTGGTGCGGACATTACGCAATCGGAGGAAAATCTTGCTGTAGAGTTGGAAACCCTGCAAAATGCTGTCGCGGATTCCGGTGTGAGCTGGCCTCATGATTACAGGGAACAGTATCGTAGTTGGCGTGACAGAATCGTGGCGGCATGGAAGAATGGCCTGTATAAGAGCTATTGGGACATCATCAGCCAGAGAAAGCATTACACATATGGTGAATCAGGCCTAATCTATTCCAATTATATCGACCCCGAGCAGAGTGGCACGCCGCAGTTGGTGCTGGTGTCGTGGGCACCCGGAGAAGATTATGACCAAATCATCACAGTGGAACTTTACGGAGAGGAAAATGGTAAGGCCGTTGTGTGCTGGAAACAGAATATCACAATTTCTCCTTTTGACCGCTCCGCTCAAATCTCTCTGGCTACTCGCAATAATCAGTTGTTTCTGTGGGTGAGTTCTTATTCACAAGCCTCAGTCGAAGTGCGAGAACAGGATGAGTTTTATGCATTGGGTATGGAAAGCAACGGAGATGCTGAAAAATTATCCTATTGGGTTGACCGCTTTGGTATGGAGGGGTATCGTAAAGGAGATTCCCAAATCACCGAGGGGGAGTACCAAGCCCAGCTTGCCGCATATCACGCAGGGGAGAAAATTATCGAATTGAATCGCCTGTATAATGGGGAGTTCACCGATACTGATACAGATGGAATATTATCCGCAAGAAACGAGGTAGATGCCGAAATTGAAGTAAACGGCACGGTAGTGGAGCTGAGTGCCCTCCCATACGCCTATGGCAATCCATATGTTTCTAACAATGTTATGGTGCCGCTCCGCGATGTGTTGGAGGCGATGGGTGTTGCAGTCCATGCCAATTCGGATGTGTCCGTTATTATTGCTTCCACCAAAGAGGATACGCTGGTTATTGCAAACAAAGACTATAATCGGTCACAGGACTACAACGGTTATTACCGACGTTTCTTTAATGGCGGCACGCTTGGTCGGGTCGTCATTGAGAGAGGTTCTGATGGAAGACTGCTTGCGTCACTGCAACCTCTTGTGGAACTATTTGGTGCAAGTGTTGAATGGGACAATGAAGCGGCTATCATACGCGTTACATCCAATATCCCTGACAACATCCGCATGACCCAATCGGAGATTGAGACAATGGCAAACTTCAACTTCGATCAGGCGGTTCAAATTGCTGAAAAGGAAGGTTATACGGGTTTTTCCACCGGAGGTGGCTATCAAGTTCTTTCTTCTTCTTATCGAGATGAATATGTTCAGGGTAGACTTATTTTCGCATATGGAAAGGCAATTTATATCGGTTACATTCTGGATTGGGAAGAACACATAGAAGGGGACGAGGACGGCACTGGTGCATCTCATTATGCCGAATGGTATCGAGTTGATGTGATGCATGACGGTACTATTATTGCGCATCCGTACGACAAAATCTGGAATGGTGCTGGACAATAATAAAACAAAGGGGAGCATCGGCTTACGGGCTGACGCTCCTCCTTGTCTTATTACTTCAGAAATAAAAAGTATGCAACAGCGGCGACGGCGACCAGTGCCAGAATCAGACCCACAGGAGATTTTTTCTCTTTCGTGGAACCAATCGGTGTAATAACATCGTCGTCATCATCATCGCGCCGCCGTGTAGTGGTAGTTGGTTTGGTGTTAGTAAGTTGGGGGCGGTGGTTGTCGTGTGCGTGGGCTTCTTGGTCGTGCTCCAATGCCATCACCAGACGGGTTTTGGGGTCAATCGGTTCACCACATCTCGCGCAAAAAGGCATACCATCGTCATTCATGTAACCACAATCGGGACATTTGCGTGCCATACAGTACCTCCTCGATGAAAAATATATCCTCTCCACTATAACAAAGAAAAAGGAATTTGTACAGTACTTTGTTTTCTATCACTCGAAATGGTAGATATATAGACCTGACGCGGAGTCGTAGCCACCGCTGGCATACCACCACCACGCGCCCTCGTACCCTGCATACAGACAGCCAATGCCGCCGTATGCACCCGATTTTGTGACACGGAGCTTGACGACCCTCTCTCCAGAGGGATTCGTACGGTTGGCGATGACGAGTTGGGCAATCAGACATTTGCGGAACATATCAGCACTGGTAATATTGTAGGGGTCCAGCTGTTCCCAAGCAGGGTCGTACACCTTTGGCATGGGGTAATCGTCACCGTCCCAGTAGTGGCTCTGCACCATGCGGTTAGGACCTACCATACAGTAGTCATAGCGCAGAATCGGCTTTTTGGAAACAGGGTCATCCCAAGTACAGTCCATATACAGCCACTGGCCGTCGACATATACTTTGTTCCAAGCGTGAGGACCGCCAGCAGACCCCGACACGATGTCGCAGGGGATACCGAAACGGATACAAAGGGCTTGAAACAGCTCTGCGTAGTCCTCACAGATGGCATATTTGGTGCTGAGAGCCCTATTGGTCGACAGTGTATACTCCTCGTAGGCCTGCTCCCACAGAGCCGCGGCCGCCTCAAATTCAGCTTCTGTTGTGCCGCTGGGCGCGGAGGTAAGAATATCGTAGGTGAGGTAGTTGACCAGATAGTCGTGGATAGAGATGACAGTTTCTTGGTCTGTGCCCTGTACAATCTGCCAGTAGGACGCGCCGACAAGGTCGCGCTCATAGGCGGTGGTGTGTTGTGCCTCCTCGCATACATTGAGTACCAGCTTGTCGCCTTGTTCCACGGCACCGAGAACGCTGAGGTTAATCATGGGGTACTGCCCGTTGATGGTGTAGACTGCGCCGTGTACATAGTACCCAGAGTTGACTTCTACTGTGCCTGGGTTGGCATCTGCCTGTCCCATCACTTTTCCCTCTGGGGGAACGGCGGCATAGTCCAACAGGGGGATGGTATCATAGGTAGAAGTGGTGGTGCGGAAAGAGATGCTGAAATTTCGGCGGTCGTCGCTGTAGCTGTCGATGAACCAAGCCACGGATGAGGATTCCTCCTCCAGCAATGCAACGGGGAGGTAATATTCACCGTCGATGCGCGTCAGACCATAGACGGGAAAACTGTCTACAAGCAGACATTTGCTGGTGGAATAAACTGTGAGGTCCGCGGGGCGTGGCAGGAGCGAAAATTCCTCTCGGTTCCAAGAATAGACCAGACGGTACAGAATGGCGCAGAGTTCTGCGCGTGTAATATCCCGTTGGGGATAGAAAGTGCCGTAGCCGTCCGAACCTGTGAGGATGCCAGCGTTATAGAGTAAGTAAATATCTTCTGCGTGTGGGGTAGACGCATCCACATCGGGAATCTGTGTAATCTGATTGATGGCCTTGTATTCACTGGCAGGAAGAACTTTGGCTAACAGGTCAACCAGTTCTGCGCGTGTAGCGTTGCGGGTGTAGCTGTCGAACTGGTCGGAGGTGATGAGGGCAAGACGAATGGCTTCCTGTACCGCGCCGTCGTACCATTTCTCGCCACTCTGGTCAATGACACCATCGCCATCGCGGTAGATATCCCATACGCGCACGGCCACCGTGATGGCCTGTGCCACGCTGACAGGGTCAGAGGGGGAGAATTGACTCCCACCTGTTCCCAACATGAGACCACACTGATACATGGAGCGGATATAGTAATGCCCCCAGTGGGACGAGGGGACATCAGAAAACTCCATCGGTTCTTTTGTTGACACAAATGCTGCAAGCGTGGTCTGTGTGAGTAGAAGCAGTGCAAGTGTCAGGATGGAGATATGCCGAAGAATAGTTCGCATAGAATTGCCCTCCCGAATAAAAATTTTGGTATGTGGTCGTATTTTATCACAGTGCAGAGTGAAATTCAAGCAGTTGCCAGTACAATGGAAATGAATAGGTTCTTTTTGGGTATTTTTTGAAAGTGACAAAAGTTTTCTTGCGTCACCTACTGGTTTGTGATAATATTTCCCTGCACAACCTCCCACGGACATATCCAGCGATGTAGCGCATAAACTATGCTGACAGGCGGATTCTTCTTCCGCCGAAAATGACGCGAGGAGGATGATACCGTGCGAAAAGCACTGCTCTTTGTACCGATGTTGGTGCTTCTTTTGACCGCCTGTAGCGGAGGGGAGAAAGACAATGCCGTGGCACAGCTCCAACAACAGTATGCCGCCGTGGAGTCTGCCACGATGGAGGCAGAAATTGTCTGCCACTATGAGGAAGAAGTGCGGAAGTATACGCTGTTGTGTGCGTATACCCCAGAAAAAAGTACCGTAACGGTACTGTCACCAGAGAATTTGGCTGGTATCTCCGCACAGGTAGAGAATGGTACGCTGACACTGAGCTACGATGATATTTCTCTGGATGCAGGCACTTACTCGGCGGCGGCCATCTCTCCCGTGGTGGCTCTGCCAAAATTGATGGAAGCGGCCGCGTGGGGGTATCCTGCCGAACAGAGTGAGGAGACACTGGGCGAGCGCGCCTGTATCCGACTGGGGTGCGATTTGAGCGAAGAACCGGGGACACTGTATACCACATGGTTTGATGCGGAGTCCCTACTGCCACTGAGGAGCGAAATCTGTGTGGACGGTACGCTACTGTTTGAAATCACATGGTCGCGCTTCGAGGTGACGGGCAGTGCACAGACGGATGAAATGACGAACACGATGGAATAAAGGACAACACAATGATGGAAAGTACACTACGGCGCACCTGGGCGGAGATTGATTTGGATGCGCTTGCCCATAATTATCAAATTCTGCGTGCTTGGATGGGGCAACAGTCCCGCTTCCTTGGCGTAGTCAAGGCGGATGCCTACGGGCACGGTGCGGTGCAGGTAGCGAAAGTTTTGGAGGAATTGGGCGCGGAATATTTGGCGGTGTCGGATATCAACGAGGCGCGTGAGTTGCGCCATGTGGGTATCTGTATGCCAATTTTACAGCTGGGCAATACCCCAAGCGACCAGACTAGACTGCTGATTGCCAACCATATCACGCAGACGGTACACAGCGAGGAAGCGGCACGCCG
>JAZRID010000079.1:0-6021 GCA_045645125.1 Oscillospiraceae bacterium
CTGGAGGCCTGTTCGGACCTCCTCGACGATTTCGGTGGTCATGCGTTGGCCGCAGGTTTTAATATCTTTGAGAAAGATATCCCTGCCTTCCGCGAGCGCATGAATCGGTTTGTCTACGAACGCCAAGGGGGACAACGCCCCGTTTCCGCACTGGAAGTGGATGTTATCGTCCAACAGCCAGAGCTGTTGACTATCAACGAGGTCAATGCCCTCTCCCGTCTGGAGCCTTACGGCGCAGGCAATACTCGTCCTGTATTTGTATTGCCCTCTGTCCGCATTGAGAGCATCCAGAGTGTCGGACAAAACCGCCATCTGAAACTGCGCCTACGCAGTGATACGCAGATTTTTGACGCTATTTTTTTCTGTACGACTTTGGAGGACTGCCCGTTTTCCACAGGCAATCGGGTCGATGCCGCATTTTATCTACAAATCAATGAATTTCGTGGCAACAGTACGGTACAATTACAGTTGATTGACCTGCGCCCCTCCCTGCTCCCCAACGCCAAAGAACAGGACTCCCTCAAGCTCCTCGACCGTCTGATAGGCGGTGAGCATATTACCGCACACGACGCGGCGCGTCTGCTCCCCGAACGACAGCAATTCGTCGCACTCTGGCGCACCATCGAGCGCATGGAACAGGAGGGCACTTCCTCTGCCGCCCAATTCCCGACTTTGCGCCGTCTAGCAGTATCGCTGAACGGTTCCGATGCGTTTCTACGCGCCGCAACCTGCGTGGCAGTTTTTGCCGAACGCGGACTTATCTCTTTGGAGCGCAACGAAGGAACGCTATCCGTGCATCCTATCTCCGGCCGCCGTGCCGATTTAGAAGAAAGTACCTATATGGTACAACTGCGTAAAATCATTGAACAGCAACGAAAAGGAGGTCGCTAACATTATGGCAACCGTGGAAGAACGCTATCAACATCTCGAAAAAACCATCCGAGGATATAATATCTCGGCAGACTTGGAACAAATCAGAGCGGCCTACGACTATGCCTACTCCCACCACGGGACACAGCTCCGCAAGGATGGCAGCCCCTATATCACCCATCCGCTCCATGTGGCACAGATTGTGGCAGAACTTCGTCTGGACAGTGAATCCATCATCGCCGCCCTCCTCCACGACTGTATTGAGGACACCGACAGCACCTACGACGATGTTGCCAAGCTGTTTGGCAAGACGGTCGCGGACATTGTGGACGGTGTTACCAAGCTGACCCGCGTGAAGTACAGCACCTTGGAAGAGGAGCAGATGGAAAATCTGCGTAAGATGCTCTTTGCCATGAGCAAGGACATCCGTGTTATCCTCATCAAGATTGCGGACCGTCTGCACAATATGCGTACGATGGAGTACCAGACCCCCGAAAAGCAAAAGAAAAAAGCCTACGAAACGATGGAGATTTACGCGCCCATTGCACATCGTCTGGGTATGCAGAAGATGAAATGGGAGCTGGAGGACCTGTCGCTGAAATATCTGGACCCCATCGCCTACCAAGATATTATTAGCAAACTCCAGAGTGAGAGCGCACAGCACGATAAATTCATGGAGTCCATCCAGAATCAGATTATTGCGCGCATGGAGGAGCTTCATATCCCCAACAGCACAGTCTACGGCCGTGTCAAGCACCCCTACAGCATCTACCGCAAGATGCACGGTCAGAACAAGTCGCTGGAGGAGGTATATGACCTGTTTGCCTTCCGCGTGTTGGTCGACAGTGTCGCCGACTGCTACAATGTCCTCGGTGTCATTCACGAGCTGTACCGCCCCATTTTGGGACGCTTCAAGGACTATATCGCCACCCCGAAGCCCAATATGTACCAGAGTTTGCACACCACCGTCATTGGTGATGACGGTATTCCGTTTGAAGTGCAGATTCGCACCTACAATATGCACGCCATTGCCGAGTATGGTGTCGCCGCACACTGGAAATACAAGCAGGGCGGTCAGGGTGAAGGTGACGAGCAGGGCTACGAGTGGATTCGCCGTCTGTTGGAGAACCAAGAGGATGCCGATGCCGAGGACTTTATCCACAGTTTGAAGATTGATATGTTCTCCGACGAGGTGTTCGTCTTTACCCCCCGTGGCGATGTTATCAATCTGCCCGCTGGTGCAACCCCCATCGACTTCGCCTACTCCATCCACAGTGCCATCGGTAACTCTATGGTTGGCGCAAAGGTCAACAGCCGTATGGTCGGCTTCGACTATGTATTGCACAACGGCGACATCGTGGAGATTCAAACCTCCAAGTCGGCACACGGTCCCAGCCGTGACTGGGTCAAGATTGCGCGCAGTAATGAGGCACGCAGTAAGATTCGCCAGTGGTTCAAGAAAGAACGCCGCGAGGAGAATATTGCCCACGGTCGTTCCTCGTTTGATGCCGAACTGCGCCATGCAGGTTTGACGATGGCACAGTTTACCGCCCCCGATGTCCTGCCTGTTCTCATGCAAAGACTGCCCTTCAAGACACTGGACGAGATGTATGCCGCTATCGGCTACGGCGGATTTACGGCGGTCAAGGCAGTCAATCGCGTCAAGGACGAGTTAATTCGCATGAACAAACTCACCGCCACCAAAATTTTGGAGGCCAACGCTGTCAAGGAAACCGCCAAGCCTCAGCAGTCCACCAAAAGCGAAAAGGGCATCATCGTGGAAGGACTGTCCAACTGTCTGGTGAAATTTGCACGCTGTTGCAGTCCTGTCCCGGGCGATGAGATTACGGGCTTTATTACCCGTGGTTACGGTGTGTCCGTCCACCGCAAGGACTGTCCCAATGCCATTCGTTCCCGACAGAGCGATACTGCACAGGGACGCTGGATTAAAGTTTCTTGGGACAAGGACATCCGCGACACCTATTCCACTGGATTGGAAGTTATCGCCAAGGACCGCGACAACCTGTTGATTGAAATTTCTACTGCGCTCAGTACCTCGCAGATTTCTGTGTCCAGTATGAGTGCTACCGCTACTGCTGACGGCTTCGCCATCTTCCAGATTACCATTTCCATTAAGGATTCTCAGCAGTTGGCACATGTGATGCGTAAGATTCACCAAATCTCTGGCGTGATGAAAGTTAATCGTCCTGCTGGTTGATACCCCACACCATTCGTAAGGAGAACACACAATGAGAGCTGTTGTGACGCGTGTTCGCTCCGCCAGTGTGACCATTGACGGTGCGGTGAACGGCGCGATTGACAAGGGATACCTTGTCCTGTTGGGTGTCGGCCCCAACGATACGGAAGAAGTTGCCGTGAAGTTAGCCGATAAAATTTGTAACCTGCGCGTTTTCGAGGATGAAAACGGCAAAATGAATTTGAGCTTGGAACAGGTGGGCGGTAGTCTGCTGGTCGTATCCCAGTTTACGCTGTTTGCCGATACTTCCAGCCGTCGTCCTGGCTTCACAGGGGCCGCAAAACCTGCCCTCGCTATCCCCCTGTACGAGAAATTTATGGCGCACTGCCGTGCGCGTGGATTTACCGTGGCACACGGTGAATTTGGTGCCGATATGCAGGTGGCCTCGGTCAACGATGGCCCTGTGACCATTCTGTTTGACACCGAGGGAAATTGACCAAAGGAGAATCTCCTATGTATTTTGACGCTGTAGAAGTCGCTCCTCTGATGACGAACTGCTATCTCATCGGGGACGAAACCGAAAAACTTTGTGCCGTGGTAGACCCAGGTGGTTCTCCCGACCGCGTACTCGCGATGATTACGCGCAGTGGCATGACCCCGACCATGATTCTACTCACCCACGGCCACTACGACCATGTGCGTGGGATTCCCGGCATCCTCGCCGTATATCCCGACCTCCCCGTGTACTGCCACGAAAAGGACATCTGTGCCGCCGAGAGAACCACAGAAAACTTCTATCTCCCCCACACAGGTGCCAACCAGCGCACCTATGGCGAGGGCGATACACTGTCCCTCGGCTCCCTCACCATACAAGTATTGCACACCCCCGGCCACTCTGCTGGCAGTGTGACCCTGTTGGTGGAAAATCGGATGCTGTGCGGCGATACGCTGTTTGCTGGTTCGATGGGACGCTGTGACCTCCCAGGCGGTGACGAGGCCACTATTTTCGCTTCCCTGCGCCGCCTTGCCGCACTAGAGGGGGACTATCAGGTGTTCCCCGGCCACGGCGGTTCGTCCACTTTGATGCGTGAGCGCAACACCAACTTCTATATGAGGCAGGCGATGAACCAATGAAACTACTCTTTCACGGTCACGACTACCGCTACGCGGTAGAGCAGAGCCTTCTCGCCTTTTTCCCCAACGAGCGTCCTGTCTACGAGGGCGAGGACGACCAAAACACCGCAGAAGTCACCCTCACCCAGACCGACACGCTCTCCACCGCCGTCACCGTGCTATCGGTCGATGGCAAACAGGCCAGCGGAGAATCCGCATTGGATATCTCTGGTGCAAAAGATTCCTATGAACGGGAACGCCTGTTGCAACGCATTGTCAAATTGAGCTTTTTCCAAGCCGCACGCGCTTTGACTGGCGTGACCCCTGCGTGGGGTGCGCTGACAGGCATCCGACCTGCCAAACTGGCCGCCTCCATCATGGAGGAGGGCAACAGTGCCGAGGAAACCGACCGCATCTTGCGCGACACCTATTTTGTCAGTGAACCGCGCCGCCGCCTTGCCATCGAGTGTGCCAAGGTGGGACGGGATGCCCAGCGCGACCTCGCCCCCAACGACATCTCCCTCTACCTCGGGATTCCGTTTTGCCCCACGCGCTGTGCGTATTGCAGTTTTGTCAGCAATAGTGTGGAGAAAAGTTTCCATCTGGTTGAGCCCTACCTCGAAGCCCTGTTCCGAGAGATTGACAGTGCCGCCACGCTGGTACGCGACTTAGGACTCAATATCCAATCGTTCTATATGGGCGGTGGTACCCCCACCACCCTCACCGCCGACCAGATGCGCCGTCTGTTGGAGCGATTAAATACGAAATTCGACCTCTCCCGTGTGGTAGAATATACCGTAGAGGCCGGTCGCCCCGACACCATCACGATGGATAAGCTACTCGCCCTCAAAGAGGGTGGTGTTTCCCGTGTGAGTATCAATCCGCAGAGCATGGAAGATGCCGTCTTGACTGCCATCGGCCGCCGCCACAGCAGTGACGATATCCGCGCCGCCATGGAGCAGGTCAACGCCGTCGGTTTTCCCCATGTTAATATGGACTTGATTGCTGGATTGCCCGAAGACACCCCTGAAGGGTTCCACCGTACGCTGGACGAGGTCATCGCATTTGGGACGGACAACATCACCATCCACACACTCTCCCTCAAGAAGGGCAGTCGTATCACCTTAGAGGGTACACGCATCCCCTCCGTTGAAGAAGTCGGCGCGATGCTCGACTACGCCGACCCAGCCCTGCGCCGTGCTGATTTCGCCCCCTACTACCTTTACCGCCAGAAATATATGTCTGGCAGTTTTGAAAATGTCGGTTGGTGCAAGCATGGCGGCACTGGTTGGTATAATATCTATATCATGGAGGAACTGCATACGATTCTCAGTCTAGGTGCAGGTGGTTCAACCAAGTTGGTCGATACCGCTAACAACCGTATTGAGCGCGTATTCAATTTGAAGTACCCCAAGGAATACATCGACCGCGCAGAAAAAATTCAGGAAAATCAGGCGGCTATCCGTCTGTTCTATGAAACTAAGTAACTATAACCCATTGAGATTGCGATAAGGAGGTACAACTATGGCATATTCGCTGAAAGAGATTAACGAAGCTGTCCGCAGTGACCCCAAGGGTTTTGTGGAAGAATGTGACGCGGCTTACAACAAGAAGATTGAAAAGGCCGCTCGCCAGATTGCAGAAAACCGCACAAGCTCGCGCATTGTGTTGCTCTCTGGTCCCTCCGGCAGTGGCAAGACCACCACAGCCAAGAAGATTGAGGCCAAATTAGAGGAAATGGGTATCCGCTCCCACGCCATTGCGATGGATAACTATTTCCAGACTGTTGACCCCGAAACCAAGTCGGATCGTAGCCATGTCGTTCTGTGAGCCAAGGAGTT
>JAZRID010000080.1:0-1436 GCA_045645125.1 Oscillospiraceae bacterium
CCCCACAGCGGTGTGTTTCTATCATAATTACCCACCTTTGCCAAATAAGCACGATAATTTTGGTACCATTGGTATTGAAACTATCGTGCTTATTCTTTTGTATAATTGACAAACTCCTGCGGAGAGATTACAATAAAAGTCGAGATACTGCATTTTACGACATCCAGGAGGTTCTATATGCGTAAAACAAAAATTGTCTGCACAATTGGTCCTGCCTGTGAGAGTGAAGAGGTTTTGACCCAAATCTGCCTGGCTGGTATGAATGTGGCCCGACTGAATTTCTCCCACGGTACGCACGAGGAACATGAGAAGAAGATTGCTGTCATCAAGCAGGTGCGAGAAAAGCTGAATCTCCCCATTCCCATTCTGTTGGACACCAAGGGGCCTGAGTACCGTATCCGTACCTTTGCCGACAACAAGGTGGAGATTGCTACTGGCAGTACCTTTACCTTTACCGTTGACGAGGTGGAGGGCGATGCCACACGCGTGTCCGTCAACTATAAGCAACTCAACAAGGATTTGAAACCTGGCGATATCGTTACCGTCAACAACGGCATGGTCAAGTTCCAAGTGGAGAAGATTCAAGGCAACGATATTATTACCACCTGTCTGGTGGGCGGTGTCCTCTCCAATCGCAAGAGTATGTCGTTCCCCAATAAAGTTCTGTCTGGCCCGTATCTCAGCCAACAGGACAAGGAGGATATCATCTTCGGCATCCAGCAGGGGGTGGACTTTATCGCCGCTTCATTCGTTTCTACCAAGCAGGATGTGCTGGATATCCGTCAACTGTTGGATGCCAACGGCGGTGAGGATATTGAGATTGTGGCAAAGATTGAGAACCAAGCTGGCGTGGACAATGTGGAGGAAATCTGTGAGCATTGCAGTGGCATTATGATTGCTCGTGGCGATTTGGGTGTGGAAATTCCCTATGTGGAGGTTCCTACGGTACAGAAAAAGTTGACCAAAATATGCCGTATGATGGGTAAGCGCGTGATTACTGCCACCGAGATGTTGGAGTCTATGATTCAGAACCCCAGACCTACCCGTGCCGAAATCTCCGATGTCGCCAATGCGGTTTATGACGGTACTTCCTGCGTGATGCTGTCTGGAGAAACTGCCGCAGGTAAGTACCCTGTGGAGGCCGTGCGTGCGATGGCGGAAATTTGCGAGTATACCGAAAAGAATAACGACTACAAGCAAAAGTTTTTAGCGACAGAGTTCGTGGGTAAGAATAATCTGGATTGCCTGTCCCATGCTGTGTGTTCCATGGCCATCGACCTCAATGCGAAAGCTATCGTGGTCTGTCCTGTGTCTGGCCGGACTTCCATGCTGGTCAGCCGTTTCCGTACCCCGGTCAATATCATTGGTATGACCACCGATTCGCGTATTTGGAGGCGTTTGGCGATGAGCTGGGGCGTTACCCCTGTTATGGCGGA
>JAZRID010000081.1:0-1775 GCA_045645125.1 Oscillospiraceae bacterium
AGGGCGATGACCAGTCGCTTCGGGGAAAAAGAGTTCTTGGGCGATGAGGTCATGTATATTCGCGATTTGGCGAAGTCCTTCGGTGATAGAACGCTGTTCCACGATGTAGAGTTGCAGGTGGAGGGCGGTGAGCGTATCGCGCTCGTAGGTGACAACGGCACGGGGAAATCGACTATGTTGAAAATTTTATTGGAGGAGGAAATCCCCGACAAGGGGCGCATTAAGTACGGCCCGACCGTGCGTACCGCCTACCTGCCACAGATTATCAAGTTTGACGACCCACGGCGCAATCTGGTGGATACCATGCTCTATGCCAAGCGCGGTATGAGTACCCAGACGGCGCGTGACCGCTTGGGCGCGTTCAATTTCCGTGGGGAAGATGTCTTTAAGAGTGTCAGCGTCCTCTCTGGTGGTGAACAGAGCCGTCTGCGCCTGTGTATGCTCATGGACGAGGAGATTAACTTCCTCATCCTCGACGAGCCGACCAACCATCTGGATATTGCAAGCCGTGAGTGGATTGAGGAGGCAGTAGAGGCGTATGAAGGCACTTTACTCTTTGTCAGCCATGACCGCTACTTCATCAACCGCTTCGCAACCCGCGTCTGGGAACTGGAAAACGGTGTGATTACCGACTATCCTGTGCCGTTCCAGCGGTATAAGGAGATTAAAGAGCGCGAAAAGCTATTGGCGCAGACCCAGATAAAGCCCGAAAAGCGCGAGGAGAAGCCACAGCAAAAGGCAGCCCCCAAGGGTGGCAAGGCACAGCAGGCGGCGCGGAAACAATTGACCATCTGCGAGCGCGATATGGCAAAACTTGAGGGAGAAATTGCAAACCTAAATGAGGAATTAGAGGCAAACGCCTGTAATTACGAAAAGTACGGTGCGCTCTATGCCAAGAAAGAGGAACTGGACGAACAGCTTCTACTCCTTATGGAACGCTGGGAGCAACTGTCGCTGGAAGCCGAGGGACAGGCATAAGCAATCAACCGATGAAACGATGGAAAAAAGAGTATCTCCCGTACGGCATGGGGGCAATTAGTTTTCTGTTTGGTGTGTTGCTTGCCAGTGTCTACCCTGCTGTCCGCTTCACAGGACTGCTGTTCTGTCTGGCGGCAGGGGTGTTGGTGCTGTGGGGGGTGTTGCACCACTGGAGCAAACAAAAACGGTGGGCGTTACTTGCCAAACGGATGTTGACCGTGTTGCTGTTGCTCGGTGTCCTGCTGTTTGCCTGTCTGGAAACGGCGGTCGTGTCATGGGCAAAGACAGACACAGCGCATACGGTGGAGGGTGTCATTGTCCTCGGTGCAGGGGTCAACGGTACGGTGCCATCGCTGAGTTTGCGTGTCCGCTTGGAGGCCGCCTTGGACTATATTGCGGACAAGCCAACCATCCCCATTGTCGTGACTGGCTCACAGGGACAGGGGGAGGACATCAGCGAGGCGCGGTGTATGGCGGATTGGCTGATAGCGCACGGTGTGGAGGAGAGCCGTATTTTAGTGGAGGACCAGGCGGACGACACCGAGGAGAATATCGCGTTCTCCAAAAATCTGCTCCTTGCCAACGGGTATGATATCTCCGCGCGCTATGCGGTGGTCAGCAACGACTACCACCTCTGCCGTGCGGCGATGTACTGGCAACAGCCCGATATGGTCCCTGTGGCGGCAAAGATGCCAGAGCCGTATCAAAAATCACTGTTGACGGTGAATTACTATATCCGCGAGGCATTTGCACTGGCGGCGGAACTGCCTAGATTTTTGAAATTTTATTGTAATTCA
>JAZRID010000082.1:0-1970 GCA_045645125.1 Oscillospiraceae bacterium
CCAAACCAGCGGATTATACCAGTGTACCGCCAGACAGATACAGCGCAATAGGGACCAGAGGTGGTCGCCCTGCCGGTGGTGCGTCAATTCCTGGGTTAGCACATGGCGCAGTCGCTGGGGGTGTAGTGCGGTCTGGTTCACATAGATGGCACTTTTCAACCCAAACAGACAGGGCGCAGCGAGGGATTCCACATAGTACACAGGAAGATGACAGGGAATCGGGAGGGAATCCGTTGGGATGTGTTGTCGATTGCGCCGCAATTTGCTATAAAAAACGAGATTGCTGATAAAAAATACAGAGCCTACCGTCACAATCCCTGCTTTCCAGAGGATATCCCACCAGTTGATAGTGTTTTTGTGTGGGGTGGGTGTAACCTGCGGTGCAGGCACACGGCTGGTAGTATCGCCCATCTCAGGGGGGAGCGTGGGTGTGGGTTCCACAGGAACGGTCTGCTCAGGGAGAGGCGTGTACAGTGGAGGCGTAATAGATTGTTCGGGTGCAGGTGGGGTTTCCTCCGTGCAAAAGTCCACTACGGCACTGTGAATCTCCTCCGCAAAGCCGAGTACGGTCACAGGGGCGTGAAACAGCGTCCCAGGCATCAGCAGGCGCGCCGCCACTAAGAGCCAGAGGGCATATTGGAGCGTGGGGGCAATCCGACCGCGCAGAACACGGCGCAGTGCGACGAGAATCAGAATCAATACAGAGGATGTGAGGATAATGTCATACATTTGTATCCTCCTTTCCCTCGTTTCGGTCGTCCTTGGCGCGTTGCAGGATAGCGTACAGTTCATCAATGTCCTTGTTGCTCAGTCCACGGCCATCTGCAATGGTGTTGACCATCATCGCAACACTGCCACGGTACAGGCGATGCAGTAAAGTTTCTGTTTCCTGTACGGCCGCCTGTTCGCGTGTGATGGTGGGGGTGTACAGTCGTGCGCGTCCGCCCTCGGTGTAAGTCAAGGCACCCTTATTTTCTAGTCTACCAATCATGGTGACGATGGTGGATTTGCTCCACCCTGTCTGCGGTGCGAGGATACGCACCAGTTCCATGAGCGTACGCGGATGCTGTTCCCACAGCTGTTCCATCACCTGCCACTCGGCGGGGGAGAGAGAAATATGTTGATGTGACATAGGAATAACCACCTTTCCAACCATATAACAATTGGTTTACATTTGTAAAACAAGTATAACAGACAGCGGAGGGTTTGTCAATCGAACCGTAAATTGGCAAAATATTTATAAAATAGCGCATTACTTTGTGAAAGTTGACAATTGACGCTTCGCGTGATTTGTCGTAGACTATGACCATCGCAAACAGAAAAATTTTAGTTGAAAAAAGGCAAGGAAAAGAAGAGTAGGCGAAGCGATACGCGACAGAGAGCTCGGAGGGTGGAAACGAGTGCGGAAGGATTCGCGGAAGATGGTCTTGGAGCTGTGCACCGACTACGCGTTGCGTATAGGCTGCAACGGGAACGCCCGTTATCGCGTCAGGGTATGATAGTACCCGTAGAGGCCCCTGCTGTGAGGTATGGGCAAAACAAGGTGGTAACACGGTGCGTTTTCATGCGTCGTCCTTGATGAACAATCATCGGGGGCGGCCTTTTTGTTGCCCCAGACAGGAGTAAACAACCCTATGGAACCTATGATTCAGTTAAAAGCGATTAGTAAAACTTTCGGTGGGCAGGAGAATACCGTATCCGCCCTGCGAAATGTCAACATCGACATCCAGCGAGGGGAGATATTCGGCATCATCGGACTGTCGGGCGCAGGTAAGAGTACCCTAGTGCGTTGCATCAATCTGCTGGAACGGCCCGACGAGGGAAGTGTTATTGTAGATGGACAGAACCTTTTGAAACTCTCCACAGCGGAGTTGAACCGTGCCAGAAAATCTATTGGTATGATTTTCCAGCATTTTAATCTGTTGATGCAGAGAACGGCACTGGAGAATATCTGTTTCCCCATGGAAATT
>JAZRID010000083.1:0-1650 GCA_045645125.1 Oscillospiraceae bacterium
CCCATTTCCTTTTTAGAGAACTCCAACTGCAACCGCTGCAGCTCTTCCCAGGCATCTTGCAGACCCAGATGGGTGTAGGTGTCCATCGTTACACTAATCTCGGAATGGCCCATCAAGTATTGCAAGGTTTTGGGATTCATACCGCTTTTTGCCTTGTTGGTGCAGTAGGTATGACGGCACACATGGGGTGTAATCAAGGGGAGCTCTTCCTTGTAAATGCTGTTGTACTTTTTCCAGGCGTGCTTGAAGTAATGCTCCCAATGCATTGCCACCATAGGGCGGTTATCCTTGTCAAAGAACAGGAATCCAGAATAGCCGTCAATGGTCGGCTCGACCAGGGGCGGCTTTCTGTTTGCCAGGATTCTCTGGAAACAGGCGTAAACATCGTCCTCCATAGGCAGCATTCGTGTTCCTGCGTTGGTCTTGGTGGATTCAATGTACTTTGTGCCATCACTTTTCCGCTGCAGCTGATGGTCAACTCGGATGGTTTTGTTCTTCATATCCAAATCGCTGACCGTCAATCCCACAAATTCGGAGATTCGCAAGCCAGTATGGAACAGGATGTACATTGCATCGTAATACTTGCAGTAGTGCTCGTCCTCTTTGACAAAGGTGAGAAACTTTCGCATCTGGTCTCGGCTAACTGCTTGCCGTGTCTTGGAATCATTGATAATGACCTTCGCAAGTTCAAAATCAAAGGGATTCTTGCGGATGTAGTCATCCTCCACCGCCATAGCAAAGGCAGGGCGAAGAACGCCACGGATGCTATGGATGGTGCTGTATCTCCGTTTATCCTTTTCTTGCAACTTGACCAGGAATGCCTTGGCAATGGAGTGGCGCACCTGCTTAATTGGCAGATAGGCAAACGGCTCTTTCTCCAGAATGTTTACCACGGTTTTGTATCCCGCCTTGGTAGTCGGCTTTACATTGGTTCTAAGGGAGATATACAGCTTGACTAATTCCAAAACAGTCTTTTCTGCTCCATTGCTGTCGATGCCGTCAAACTTATCCTTTTCCACCTGGGCAATCTTCTCACGCAAGGAAAGGTCATCCTTTTTGCCTGCGGGGGTTTTGTCGGTCGATACTAGCTTCCAAGAATACAGGAAGCGGGTCTTATGCAGTAGGTCAATGTACTTATAGACATATCGTCCATCGGGGCGTTGGCTTTCTCCATTGTTAAGAATGCGGTTTTTGTTATCTCTGCGTTTTACACTCATATTCGTTTTCTCCTTTCATTGAGAAAGCCCCGAACATGACATACAAACATTGTAGCATAGTTCGGGACTTATTTCCATTCCTTTTTTAGATCACAGAGGCTTCATTGAGGAAAGCCTCGAATTTTTGTCTTTTAATCGTATATTTCACACCGTTCTGGATGAACAATCCCAGGTGGCTGTATTCTTCAATCATACTCCGCAGCTTCTTTTCGCCGATTCCAAAATAGACGGCTGCCTCGGCTACGGTCAAGGCATACTTTTCACAAATACGCATATCATTTTCTTTCAATCTCTCTCGTCCTTTCTAGTTCCGTATCTTAAATCTCAGTTCCGTATCTCTCGTCCCAGGGAAAACCCGATATTCATTTTTCAAGGTACAGTGGGTGCAGCGAGTGCCTCCACTGTCATGATAGTCAAAACGCCATCTACTTGG
>JAZRID010000084.1:0-1641 GCA_045645125.1 Oscillospiraceae bacterium
ACCAGGAGAGCCGACCAACAGCGCACCACGGGGCAACTTCGCACCGATAGCGGTATACTTTCCGGGGTTGTGCAGGAAGTCGATAATTTCCGCCAAAGATTCTTTTGCTTCGTCCTGTCCTGCGACATCAGCAAATGTCACGCCTGTCGTTTTTTCCATATACACCTTGGCATTGGATTTCCCCACACTGCCGATACCCCCCATACCGCCACGGCGCGTCATCAGATTCATCATCAATACGAACAGGCCGACCATCAGTACGGTGGGCAGAATGTAGGAAATCATAAATTCCAGTACAGGGGACATCTGCGCCACATAGGGGTTGGTATAGTCCACATCGTGTTCATTCAGAAAATCTTGCAAATCAGCATCGTAGCTACCCAACTGCATAGTGAACAGGATAAAGTTTTTATCGTAGGTCTTGCCATCGTCATCTGTGTAGACATACCCCTCTACAGGGGTAATCTGCACCATTCCTTCGGTCAATACAACCTTCTCAACCTTGTTTTCTTCCACTAAGTCGATAAACTCACTGTACATAATTTCGTGGGTCGTGGCGGCAACATTCGCCTGATGGCTGTAGTCGGACAGGAAATTGATGACGATAGTCACTACCAACGCCCACCCCAACAAGCCAAGCAATCCCCGCAGATTTTTTCGGTTTTTGTTGTCGTTGTTTTGCCCATTGTCTGGTTTATTTTGATTTTCGTTCATGTCATTCTCCTTATGATTACTGAGGGAAGCTCCCCTTTTTATCAATTCATTATGGTATCATAAAAATTGGCTCGTCACAAGAACAGGTTGTGGATTTTCTGTGAAATTTCTATGAATACCTCTTTATTCCGTCGCTATGCCTGTGGTATACTGGTGAACAAGCGTGTCGTTCGACACCATATCATCCCAATTGGATACAACAGATAGCATAAGGAGTTTGTTATGAAAGAATACAGAGAAGATTTTGAAAAAAATTCGGACGGAGAAGGTTTGATTGAGGGACGCAACGCGGTGACAGAGGCACTGCGCGCTGGAACACCCATCGACAAGCTGTATGTTTCTCGTGGCGAAACAGACCGCACCTTGGGTCGTATTGTCGCAGAGGCAAAAAAGGCAGGTATCGTGGTGGTGGATGTTGACCGCCGCAAGCTCGACACCATGAGCGCAACCCACAGCCATCAAGGTGTGATTGCCGTCGCTGCGGCACAGGCTTACGCAAGCGTTGCGGACATCTTCGCTCGTGCCGCACAGCGTGGTGAAAATCCCCTGCTTGTCGTATGCGACGAAATTTCCGACCCCCACAACCTCGGTGCGATTATCCGTACCGCTGAGTGCGCTGGCGCGCACGGCGTTATCATCCCCAAACGGCGCAGTGCAGGTGTCACCTCGGTGGTCGCCAAGACCAGTGCAGGCGCGGTCAGCTATATGCCTGTAGCGCGTGTCCCCAACATTCCTGCCCTACTGAAAGACCTACAAAAGCAGGGCGTATGGGTATTCGGTACCGCCGCCGAGGGCAACACCACGCTGTACGAAGCCGATTTAAAGGGCTCTGCCGCTATCGTCATCGGCAGTGAGGGTGACGGCATGAGCCGTCTGGTGCGTGAAAATTGTGACTTCTTGGTCAGCATCCCCATGAAAGGACAGATT
>JAZRID010000085.1:0-1986 GCA_045645125.1 Oscillospiraceae bacterium
CACAGACCGCCACGGAGATTGCATCGGCTGTCAAAGGTCTGGTGGATGGGGCATATGTCACCAACAGCATTACAACCGCTTTAGATGGTATCAAGCTGTCGGCTTCCAGCAAAGACGGCTCCACAACTTTGACGCTAAAAAGCGGCTTAACCGAACTGAACACCACCGAGCTGGATTTGACCGTAAAAGCGACGCATATCACTGGCACGCTGACCATCGGACAACTGCCGTCTGATGTTGCGACAAAAAAGGATATCCCAGATATCAAGGATTTGCTAACTGCGGAAGATGTGGCGGATTTCATCACTGCTTCCGATATCGGAGCGTCTGGCAGGGTTACTATTGACGGTGGGCGAATTGCATCTGACTCAATCATATCGGATTCGCTTCACCTTGGCGGAATGCTAACCGTATATGATGATGCGAGTAGCTATTATGTTGGTGGATACATTGGATACGACGACGGATTTAACAGCTCATGGGGTATTGGGATGCGAACCTATGCGCCAGACTATAGAGGGCGCACAAATGGGCCGCAGGTTGTATGTACTGGCACAGCCGCAAGAATATCCTATTCAACTTGGGCTGGGAATACTGTGGCGGACACAAGTGTAGTTTGTGCGCCAAACTCTCTGACACTGACGGGATATCGGTTGATACAAATGGCAATCAACGGCTCCGTTCTTGCCGATTTGGACGAAGAAGGATTTTATCCCGCGGATTTAACACTGACGCTCGGGACAGCATATTTGCCCTGGGCAGATGTTTATGCCGCAGGGACATCGTTTTCCGCGCTAGTTGCGCGTGTCGAAGCACTGGAAAAGAAATAAGGAGAAACAAGCATGGAAAAAATGAAGAAGTATCTGTCCGAGGCATTTGATCTCCTCGGTGAAGTCCCTGTCAAGGGCGCGAGCGTAGACCTGATGGCAACTGCACGCAGAAGCCTGCGCCTGGCCTATGCCGAAGCGGAGCGCGTAGAACAGGAGAGCAAGGCAACCGAGACGGAGGAAGTGGAACATGGCAACGACTGATGCCAACATTGGCAGTCTGAAGAAGGCGACCCACCTCGATGCGGATTCTCTGCTCGTCGCAGAGCAACAGGGCGAGGCGGTAGCGGTCGAGGGCGCGCTGTTCGCTGACTTTGCCAGACAAGCTGTCGCGCCAGATGTCGCCAATGCCAAGACGATGGCGGACGAGGCGAAAGCCTCTGCAACCCACGCAGAACAGTCCGCACAACAGGCACAGGATTCTAGGAACCGCATTGAGAATATGGGTGTA
The DNA here is from genome assembly GCA_045645125.1 of Oscillospiraceae bacterium. Taxonomy (GTDB): domain Bacteria; phylum Bacillota; class Clostridia; order Oscillospirales; family Oscillospiraceae; genus Pelethomonas. Next base: position 1,279 of record JAZRID010000085.1, read on the forward strand.
CAGGCCACAACGCTCCCCTCAGACCGTGTGGCAACGGTGGAGAAGCAGTCTGGTGCAGATGCGGTGAAGCTGATATTTGGTATCCCACGAGGGAAAGACGGCTATACCCCGAAAAAGGGCGTGGACTACTTTGACGGCAAGAGTGCGTATCAGTACGCCGTAGACAGCGGATATACTGGCACGGAGAAAGAATTTATGCAAAAACTTTCGGCAGAGGCAGGTGTTTTCTATGTCGCGGACGGTGGGACACCGAGTAGCGTAGATACGCAAGTATTTGACGGTGGTACACCGTTTACCACGGACGAAATTAGAGTAGACTGTGGCGCACCGTAAGCGTCGCAGATAAGGAAGGAGTGTTACAACATGGCAACATCGACCATCAAACCGAAGTCTGGCACAACGGCACAGTGGCAAGCCTCTGGGCGTGTGCTGGAAATGAACGAGTGGGGCGTGGAAAAGACCGTAAAAGGCTCGTACATTCTGCGCATCGGTGACGGCGAGCATCTGTTCCACGAACTGCCTGCGGTATTCAACGCAGATACCTTCGAGGCGGCAATGGCGCAGGTGGAAACGACCACCGAGGCGGCACATACTGCCACGGAGAACGCAAACGCGGCGCGAGATACCGCCCTCGCCGCCGCCCAGAGTGCGCTCACGGCGGCAAACACAGCGAGCATCGCGGCACAGGCAAACACCAACGCAGTTGTT
>JAZRID010000086.1:0-2987 GCA_045645125.1 Oscillospiraceae bacterium
GTGTTCAAGACCAAGCAGAACGCCCAGGATGCCCACGAAGCCATCCGCCCCAGCGATGTCACGCTGACACCTGAGGATATCAAAAAAGATTTGACACAGGAGCAGTACCGCCTGTATCGGCTGATTTGGAGCCGTTTTGTCGCCTGTCAGATGTCCAATGCGGTGTATGACAGTGTTTCGGCCGAGGTGGAGCCGGGGGGGCACACCTTCCGCGCCTCTAGCAGTGCGCTGAAATTCTCTGGCTATACCGCTGTCTATGAGGAAGGCAAGGACGAGGAAAAAGAGGAGAAGGAGTCCAAACTCCCCGAACTGCGCGAGGGGCAACCGTTGCATTTCCACGGCTTTGCAAAAGAACAGCACTTCACCCAACCGCCTGCGCGCTATACCGATGCGTCCCTTATCCGTGCGATGGAGGAGAATGGTATCGGCCGTCCCTCTACCTATGCGCCCACCGTCAGTACCATCCTCGACCGCGAGTATGTCATCAAAGAGGGGAAGTATCTGCGGAGTACGCCGTTGGGCGAGGTGGTCAATGGCCTGATGTGTGATAAATTTACCAACATCGTCAACACTGGCTTTACCGCCGATATGGAGCGAAAACTGGACGATGTGGAGGAGGGTGCAAAGGCATGGCGCGACCTGTTGCGCGAGTTTTATGACCCATTCCACAGCAGTCTGGAACAGGCGGAGAAAGATTTGGAGGGCGTGCGCCTGAAAGTGCCCGATGAGCTGTCGGACGAGGTGTGCGATGTCTGCGGAAAGCAGATGGTCATTAAGAGTGGACGGTTCGGACGCTTTTTGGCCTGTCCTGGCTATCCAGAGTGTACTTTTACGAAACCCCTCGTGATTGCCATGCCTGGACGCTGTCCCAAGTGTGGCGACAGAATTTTGAAAAAGACCAGTCGCAACGGCTATGCCTACTACGGCTGTGAGAATAACAATAACAAGGACGAGAGTAAACGCTGTGACTTTATGACATGGGATGTCCCAGTGGCGGACGATTGCCCTGTCTGTGGGCAGACAATGTTTAAGAAGTCTGGTAAGGGCTTCAAAAAGCCGTTCTGCATCAACGAGCAGTGTGCGAATTTCACCCCTGAGGAGAAGCGCGGTGGGTATCGCAAAAAGACAACCACCGCCCAAGCAACAGAGGAGGAACCTGCCACAGTACAGGCAGAGCCAGAACAGACGGAGCAGAAGAAGTCTGTGACTAAGAAAACAACAAAAACGGCGACGAAAAAGACGACGACTGCAAAGAAAAGCACAGCAAAAAAGACCTCGAAAAAAGCAACGCAAGAGAGTGGAGAAGAAACAGTATGAAAGTAACCGTCATTGGGGCAGGATTGGCTGGTTGTGAGGCCGCATGGCAGTTGGCCGAGCGCGGTATCTCTGTTACCCTGTGCGAAATGAAACCGCACAAGATGTCCCCAGCACACACAAGTGAATATTTTGCAGAGTTGGTATGCTCCAACTCTCTGCGCGGTGCAGGATTGGAAAACGCAGTGGGACTGCTCAAAGAGGAATTGCGCCGTCTAGGCAGTATCATCCTGCGTGCAGCCGGTGCCACCCGTGTGGAGGCAGGTGGTGCGTTGGCGGTGGACCGCCACGGCTTTGCCGCCTATGTGACCGATGCCATCCGCAACCACCCAAATATCACCGTGGTGGACGGTGAGGTGACGGAACTCCCTGAGGGCGAAGTCATTGTTGCCACAGGACCGTTGACCAGTGATGCGCTGGCGGACCACTTGCAGGGATTGTTCGGTGGAGATTCCACCCTGCATTTCTTCGATGCGGCCGCACCGCTCGTGACCTACGAGAGCATTGATATGAACCATGCGTGGTTTGCCTCTCGCTATGACAAGGGAACCGCAGATTATATCAACTGCGCTTTGAACGAGGAGGAGTACCGCGCCTTCTGGCAGGAGCTGTGCAACGCGGAAGAGGCAAATGTCCACGGCTTCGAGGATAAGAATGTGTTTGAGGGCTGTATGCCTGTGGAAGAGATGGCGCGCCGTGGGGAGGATACCCTGCGCTATGGTCCGCTGAAACCGCGTGGTCTGAAGGACCCCACCACTGGCAAAGAACCTCATGCGGTGGTGCAACTGCGTCGGGATAATTCCGACGGTTCGATTTATAATCTAGTTGGTTTCCAGACCCACCTGAAATTCGGCGAACAGAAGCGCGTATTTTCCATGATTCCTGCACTCGCCAATGCCGACTATGTGCGCTACGGTGTCATGCACCGCAATACCTATATGGATTCTCCGCGCCTGCTCAACCGCTACTATCAGCTCAAGAGCCGTCCGACACTCTCGTTTGCAGGACAGATGACAGGGGTAGAGGGATATGTGGAGTCTACGGCATCTGGCTTCCTCGTCGGTGTGGAAACGGCGCGCCGTCTGCGTGGGATGGAGCCGATTGATTTCCCGAAAGAAACTGCCATTGGTGCGCTGGGTCTGTATATCAGCGACAGCTCGGTCGAACACTTCCAACCCATGAATATCAATTTCGGTATCATTACGCCCCTCGGCTATCGTGTGAAAGGGAAGCGCAACAAAAATGCAGAAATCTCTGCACGCGCACTGGATATTTTGGAAAAATTGAAAGCAACGGTTCTGGAGCAGGAGGACGCATGAAAATTATTGTAGATGCTATGGGTGGCGATAACGCCCCTCTGGAGATTGTGCGCGGTGCGCTCCAAGCCGCCAAGGCACAGCCAACTTGGGAGATTGTTTTGGTTGGTCGTGAGGCAGAAGTGTTGGCCGCTGCTACGCAGTGTGGTGGTCTAAGCAAAAATGTGACGATACAAAATGCCACAGAGGTCATCACGATGCACGATGACCCTGCTACGGCATTTAAGACCAAGAAAGATTCCTCCGTTACTGTGGGATTGAACCTCGTCAAGAGTGGGGAGGGGGATGCCTTCGTATCCGCTGGTAGTACAGGTGCGCTATTGAGTGCAGGAACCTTAAGTCGGATCGTAGCCATGT
>JAZRID010000087.1:0-9518 GCA_045645125.1 Oscillospiraceae bacterium
CCACCCAGTTCCACGATATCGCCCACTTGAATCGGGCGACTGGGCATTGGAATCGGCTCTTTCTGCTCGACAAAATGCAGTTCGTCCTCGACCTGATTGAGTTTCGCACGGATGGCGGCACGCGCATCGTTGACATTCTGCCAGTTGGTGGCGCGCTCCTGCGCTTTCCGCAGTTGGTTCAGCTCCTCAAAGATGGCATCGGCCTGTGCGCGTGCCTCACGGATGATGCGCCGTGCCTCACTTTCTCCGCGTGTGCGCGCATTCTCTTTGGCGCGCTCCATCTGGTCACGGAACTCTCTGGCGCGCTTGGCATCGGTTTCACGCTGGGCACGCAGACGCTCTGCCTCGTCCTTGTCCTTCTCCAGACTCTGCCGCTTCTCCTCCAACTGGGTGAGAACATCCTCGAAACGGATGGATTCACTGTCCATCTGCGCCTTGGCAAAGGCGATGACCTCCTCTTTTAGTCCCAGACGCTGAGAAATCGCGAAGGCGTTAGATTTACCAGGAATACCGATTAACAGCTTGTAAGTGGGGCGCAGGGTTTCCACATCAAACTCACAGCTGGCATTCTCCACGCCCACGGTCGTCATGGCAAAGGTTTTCAACTCGGCATAGTGTGTCGTAGCGGCCACTTTCGCGCCTGCGTCGCGTACATTCTGAATAATCGCAATCGCCAGAGCCGCACCTTCGATAGGGTCCGTACCGGCACCCAACTCATCAAACAGAATCAGACTGCGCTCGTCCGCCTCCTCCAAAATCTGCACAATGTTTACCATATGCGCCGAGAAGGTGGACAAACTCTGCTCAATACTCTGCTCATCACCGATATCGGCTAAGACGCGCTCAAATACACTAATGGCACTACCAGCGGCCGCAGGGATATGCAGACCACACTGCGCCATCAAGGTCAACAGACCCAGCGTTTTCAAGCTGACGGTCTTACCGCCAGTATTCGGGCCAGTAATCACCAGCGTATCAAATTCATCGCCCAGACGAATATCAATCGGCACAGCTTTACTGCTGTCGAGTAACGGATGGCGCGCTTTCCGCAGGAGAATCTGGCCATCCCGACGAATTTCGGGGCGACTGCCGTTCATCTTATAACTGAGCTGTCCGCGCGCAAAAATCAAATCCAACTGCACCAGTAACTCATAGTCCTGTTGGATATCTCTCTGACTGGCGGCGGCATCGGCGGAGAGTTCACGCAAAATGCGGTCAATCTCCTTTTTCTCCTTGGCCTCCAACTCTTTCAATTCGTTGTTTGCCTGCACCACGCCCATCGGCTCCACAAAGATGGTCGCACCACTGGATGATACATCGTGAACAAGACCGGGCAAACTGCCACGGTGTTCCGACTTCACAGGCACGACAAAACGACCGTCGCGCTGGGTAATAATCGCCTCCTGCAACACCTTGCTGTAGCTCTGGGAGGAGATAATTTTCTGCAAAATCTGGCGACCCTTGGCGGCGGCATTGCGCTTATGGCGGCGGATATCCGCCAGCAACGCACTGGCATTGTCGGCAATCTCGTCCTCGTCGAGAATGGCGGTGGTAATTTTTTCTTCGAGGTAGCGGTTGCCATGCAGGGAACGGAAGAAGTGGTCGATGGCGGTGTCCTTGTCGCTCTGGTCGTTAAAGTAGTCTTTGACACGGCGCGCACAGCGCAACACGCCAGCGATATCGAGCAGTTCACGGGTATTCAGCGCACCACCGCGGTCGGCACGGTACAGGCTCTCGCCCACGCTCTTGATACCCGAAAACGCAGGACTGCCACGCAGTCCAATCATCTCACGGGCGGCATCGGTTTCCTCCTGCAATCGCTCCACATCGCGCACATCGGTGCGTGGATAGATGGCGAGGGTACGCTCGCGGGCGGCCTCGCTATTGGTCTGGTCTGCCAACAGTTGCAAAATGCGTGGCAGTTCCAGTGTTCGGATAGATTTATCAAAAAGTTCGCTCATGTTCAACTCCAAATCGTATTATTCGCTATTCTTTTTCCTATTTGTAATCTGATTTGAGGTGATACTCTGTCGTTTTAGATTGCGATAGAAGTCCAATGTATGAAAATTTCGGTCCAACATGGTGTGGAGATAGGTCTGTGTCGCATAAGAAAAGCACTGCAAATCGTGCGGTTGCAGGGAAAAGCTATATAGCCGTTTCGGGTCGCCATACAACACATGGCGACAGGCCTGCAATGCACCGCGTGTCAGGAGCGCAAAAGAGCCGCCGTCTCGCGCACAGGTACGACACAACAGCGTCCCCCCTTGCAGGTCCAGTACACTCTCCGCAGGCTCGTCCACCCCACAGGCACAACAGCCGTCCAACAGTGGCTCAAATCCAATCTCCGCCATCAAGCGCAGTTCAAAGGCCGCCTTGACCAATTCCTGCGGACGGCGGAGCGTGCCGAGGGCATACAGGGCATTGAGCAGGAGAGAGAGCAGGGTACTGGCCTCGATATCGTCACTGGCGACAAAGGTGACCAACTCGGCAAAGTAACTGGCAAGGCTCAACAGTTCGATATCACTACGCACCCCATCAAACAGCTCGATGGTACTCGCCTCGGTCAGATACTGCCAGCCGTGTTTTTCCGACAGCACCCACTCGCCATACGCCAAATACTGTGTGGCCGCCCCGAATTTACTGCGCCGACTGCGCGCACCCTTGGCAACAACGGTGATTTTCCCCAGCTTGTCGGTCAGAACGGTCAATATTTTATCGCTCTCTTTGCTGTCACTCTCACGCAGAACGATACCTTTTACGACGGTGTGTTCCATATGCTCTCCCACTCTCTATGTAGGCGAAACCTTATACCAGTTCCGCCTGTGGCTCGCCCCATGCGGTTTTTGCCTCGTCTGTCTGTGCTAACGCCCATCGGTACAGCAGATAAAATATCGGTGCGCCTGTGGTGCGAAATACGGTCCAATAGTAGTCCTCCATGGTGTTTTCCTCCTGCCGTTAGCTTGGACAGGAGGAAATGCACTCATGCGTGGAAAGTTTTTCTGGGTATCCTATCACTGGTCATCATAGCCAAAGCTACGGATATAGTTGAGATTATCGCGCCAATTCTCTTTGACCTTGACCCATGTTTCCATGTAGACTTTTGCACCCATGAAACGCTCAATATCTTCACGCGCATGGGAACTGATACGCTTGAGCATTGCCCCGTTTTTGCCGATGATAATGCCCTTATGGCTGGACTTTTCGCAGTAGATGGTCACATCCAAGTCGATAATCCCACTGTCGCGCTCGGAGAAACGCGTCACTTCGATGGCTGTACCGTGGGGAATCTCCTTATCCAAGTTACGCAGGAGTTTTTCACGCCCAATCTCGGCAACGACCTGCTTTTCAGGCTGGTCGGTGGTCATCCCGTCGGGGAACAACTGGGGACCCTCGGTGGCATACTTGGCAAGCTGTTCCATCAGCACATCCAGACCGTCCTGTTTTTCGGCAGAGATGGGGATAATAGCATCAAATTCGTGGGCGGAACTGTACACCGCCATCACTTCCAACAAAACTTCTTTTTCCACCGTGTCAATCTTGTTAATGACCAACACAGACGGAATATTCTCCTCTTTCAAGCGGTCAATCAAGGTCTGCTCGGGTGCGCCAATCTTGGCAATTGGCTCGACCAACAGGCACACGGCATCCACATCCGCCACAGACTCCTTGACCACTTTCACCATGTAATCGCCCAGACGGGTACGCGCCTTGTGCAGACCTGGGGTGTCGAGGAAGATATACTGCGTATCGTCCTTGTTCACCACGCCGTAAATACGGTTGCGCGTAGTCTGGGGCTTGGAAGAAACAATGGCAATTTTCTCGCCCACAAGGGCGTTGGTCAGGGTAGATTTGCCCACATTGGGGCGACCGGCAATGGTAATCATTGCTGTTTTCTTAATTTCATGCATCATAGGTGAACCTCTACTTCTTTATAATTGTCCTCCCCTTCCACACAGGGGGAGGGTATGTTATCGGGGAATCCCAAGCACTTCCATAATGGCTTCTTCTCTGGCGCGCATCTGCTTTTTTTGCTCGCCCTCGTCCAGATGGTCATAGCCGAGCAGATGGAGCACCGAGTGGACAATCAGATAGCACAGTTCGCGCTTCTTGCTGTGTCCAAACTCTTTGGCCTGCTCCTCCACACGCTCCACGGAAATCACCATGTCGCCGAGGGGCAACAGTCCCGTAGCAGGGTCGAACAGCTCCTCATCCTCCTCCGTCGGCGGTTCGCCGGGGGTAAATTCAAATTCTGGGAAACTCAAGACATCGGTGGGGCGGTCGACCTCGCGCATATCGAGGTTAATCTGATGAATCCCTGCGTCATTGGTGAGCAGAACATTGACCTCGCAGGGAATCTGCACCCCCTCCTGCTCCAGTGCGGTGCGGATGGCCTTGCGGATGAGGGCGCGCGTACGGTCGCTGTCCACACCCTCCACATCCGCGGTAATGGGGATATAATGTCTTTTTGCCATAGTGTGTTCTCTCTTTCCGCGTTATTTTTTCTTGCTGTTGTTACCCATTGCATAGTAGTCGTCGTATGCCTTGATAATGCGTTGCACCATCACATGACGGACGACATCCTGATTATTCAACTCACAGATACCGATACCCTCCACATTTCTAAGGACACGCACCGCCTCTTTCAAACCAGAGGTCTTGTCGGCAGGCAGGTCAATCTGGGTAATATCACCTGTAATGACCATTTTGGAATTAAAGCCCATGCGTGTGAGGAACATTTTCATCTGTTCGCGTGTGGTGTTCTGCGCCTCGTCCAGAATAATAAAGCTGTCGTCCAAGGTGCGACCACGCATATAGGCAAGCGGTGCTACCTCAATATTGCCACGCTCCAGATACCGCTGGTAGGTATCTGCACCGAGCATATCAAATAGTGCGTCATACAGCGGACGCAGGTAGGGGTCCACCTTGCTCTGTAAATCGCCGGGCAGAAAACCTAACCGCTCACCAGCCTCCACCGCAGGACGGGTGAGGATAATGCGGTTGACCTGTTGCTCGCGGAATGCCGCTACCGCCGCCGCCACGGCGAGGTAGGTTTTACCTGTACCAGCAGGGCCTACGCCGATGGTGACGGTATTTTTCAGCACACTGTCCACATACCGCTTCTGTCCGATGGTTTTGGGTTTGACAGGGCGACCTTTGGAGGTGATGCATATGACATCGCGTGTCAACTCACTGACCCTGTCGGTCTGTCCGCTTCTGGCCAGTCCGATGACATAGCGCACGGTCTGTTCCCCGATAGTTTCTCCACGGGTGGAGAGGGTCAACAGCGCATCAATGGCACGGGCGGCCATCATGGTCTCCTCTGGCTCACCGTTGATACGCAATTCTCCCTCACGGTTAGTCACAACGACATGAAATTCCGACTCAATCAGTCGGATGTTCTCATCAAATGACCCAAAAATATTGGCGGCCTCTTCCAGCCGTTCAATTTCAATTCTCTGTTCCATCTGTCCTGTTGCTCTCCTTTGGTATTGAAACAAATTTTCCAATCTGCTCCTCACACTCGGCGGTGAGCGTGCAGAGTAGTATATCGTCGATGACCTCACAGGTAAGGTCACGACGCACCACCGTTCCTCCGTCGAGATAGACGGCCAAACGGCGTGTCAGCACCGCATCAGCGAGAGCGAGGGCATCTCTCTCCTCACGGACAGCGGGTGTAACCTCATAAAAACGCAGGATTTCTGTCACCACGGTGACAGGCAGGGGGATATCCCCCGGCATCGTACATTGCTTCCAACTCTGTATTTTATCACAAGTATCCCCTGAATTGCTACTGTCAATGTATAAATTTACCCGATTTTTTCCAATTAAAATTGCCGTTCGAGTGATTTCCTCGCCCGTATACGATTTCTGCATGACTGTCAACGGCACAGCGCACTGCAAGGTATACCAAGTGCGCCCGTAGACCTCGCCCATCCCACGCAAAAACCGCGCACCACTGTAGTCATTTTCCACCACGCCAGAGATAAGCAGTTGTCCCTCTTTGACGACCGTACCAGGCAACACCTGTTTTTCTCCATCCCACGGCTGGATAGCAGTAATGAGCGCATCTTTTTTCGCGACGGTATTGCCTACTTCGCGCCTACTAATAATCTCTGGGGCTTCAATCCGCTCGCGTACCTGCACATAGGCACGGCATCCGCGCACATTGATGGCGATATAGCTCAACTTGGGCAAGGCAAGCAGGAGATTATTCCGTAGTTGGAATGAGTTGACAGAGTAGCCAAAAGTGCCAAACTCAACCCCAACCCCCTCCAAGGCGCGCAGAATTTCCTGCTCACTCACCGTTTCATTGCCCTCAATGGAAAAATCCCAGATAAAAAACGAGCCGTAAAACAGTGCCATTGTACAGAGGCTCAAGGTAATCCACAGCCCATAGCGGTGGCGCAGACGGCCGAAAAAAAAGGGCGTGCCACGCCATGCGACAGGATAGAGGTCGCAGTCCAAGCGTCTGGACAGACGGCGCAACCGTTTCCAATCTCTGCGCGTGAGAGAGAAAGTGAACGACACCCCCGACTCCCAAGTGACATTCCAGAACGCAAGGCCATGTTCCGCACAGATATTCAGCACCCGTTCGGGGAATCCACTCTCGACACGCGCCGTTACCTCACCTTTCAACAGATTTGTGATATGCTTGAGCATTTACTGCACCCACTCCACGCGCGCAATCTCACCACGAATCCGCAGTGCGTCGCTACTCATACTGACCAATTCCAGTTTTTTTCCGAAAACACGCACAATGACACCGTTTGCACTGACAGCAATCTCCTCCTCGCTGTAGGAGAGAATCCCGCGGTGGTTTTCCATATAAAATTGTCGGTTACCCATCAATTCCACATGGGGCAGACCACTTAATAGGTCGATGGGCAGGTCAAACAACTCCGCCGCATCGCTGAGGATTGCTTTTTCGCGTCTGTTTCGTTCCATCATTCCACCTCGTTTCCTTGCGTCCAGTCTATGCGACAATAGCAGATATCTTTCCTGTCAATCGCACGGCATACCTTATGCCTTGTCCGCATATCTTGGCAACGGTGATGATGAGATGAAAACAGTATTTCCGATTCTTGCAACCTTACTATTTGCCGTACTGTTGTTGGCTTGCCCTGCGGCAGCAGGTACGGCGGTACAAGACGCGCTGGTGCTGTGTGTCCGCACGGTTATCCCCTCGCTGTTTCCTTTCTTTATAGTGACAGGACTGCTGTTACAGTTGGGATTGGACAGCATCCTCCGCCCCCTCTGCGCCCCCTTTATGCGTCCCCTGTTTCATCTGCGTGGTGAGTGCGCCGCGCCCCTTTTGGCAGGATTTCTGGGTGGGTATCCCACAGGTGCGCGCTCGGTGGCACAGCTCTACGCGCAGGGGGCACTGACCCGACAGGAGGCAGAGCAATTACTCGGCTTCTGCAACAACTGTGGCATTGGCTTTCTGGTCGGCTTTGTCGGGGCAGGGATTTTTCACAGTGTGCGTGTGGGGATTACCCTGCTCATTCTACATATTCTCTCATCTCTGCTCGCTGGGATAGTACTCTGTCGCCGTAGACAGGATACTCCTGTTCTCCCCCAGTTGCCCTGCCATCTACCTGCTCAGAGTCTATCGCTCGGCACGGCACTGACTACCGCCGTTTCGGGCGCACTGACCGCCACGCTGACCGTCTGTGCCTATGTGGTCTGTTTCCGCACTGCCACCGCATTGCTCCCCCTCCCTGACCGTCTGGTGGGTGTCATTGAGATGGTCGGCGCGATTGCCACCCTGCCATCAGATGCGATGGGGTTTGTGGCCGCGACCGCTATTACAGCATGGGGTGGGTTGTCCGTCCACTGCCAAACAATGGCCGTGGTCGGTGGACTTTCATTGCACCACCATACAAAAGGAAAACTCCTCCAGACCATCTTCGCCGTACTGTTATCCGTGCCAGTCGCACACTGGCTATGGTAAACAAACTATTTCGCGTCCGAACTATTTCAAAATGCGACAAAATGTCAAAAAAATTATATTTTTTTGTATACAATTATTCGGTATCTCTATTGACAACAAGAGCAACACGCTAGTATAATAAAGTTGCTGTATTTTGGAAGTTCCCCTCGCTCGCGTATCATCGGGTGTTGGGACTTTTTCTCTGTGTGCGGTGCTACATCGTGCAAAGACTGGGGGGTTTTTGTTCGATACCGTATGGCACATCAGACAGTAAGTACGGCAGAGTAAATAAGCAAGGAGGTCAACAAAAACATGACAAGAAGCAAAAAATGGACTGCCCTGTTGCTGACGCTTCTGATGCTCTTCAACGCAATCAGCATCACTGCGTTTGCCGCAGGCGAAGGCCCCGTTCTGCTTTCCGCACCTGAGAGTGTGTTGAATGGGGCTGATGTCAGAGTGAATGTCGAGTCTACCACCAACTCCGTTGCCGACGGTAAGCTCGCCATGACCTATGATGCAGACAAGCTGTCTTTCGTTGGTGTGGATGCAGGTGCTGCATGGACCAACGAGGACGAAGTGGTGTATTCTGTGAACCACACCACTGGCGAAGTAGTTTTCGCTTTCGCATGTGAGGAAGCCGCTGTGCGCGGTGTCCTCTTTACCCTGAACTTTACCGCTCGTGCCGAAGGTAATGCTACTGTCACTCTGAAGGGTGACAACAGCTATATCTCCGGTGCTGGCAAGGTGGCAGAGCAGACTGCTACCATCGCCGTTGAGCCCTGCGTGATTCCTGTCGGTTCTTACCGCGTGGTCTTTGAGCAGGGTGACCACGGTACTATGAAGGATGGCGCAGTCGTTGTGCGCGATATCACCGTCGGTGAAACCATCGGTACTCTCCCCGAAATCGATGTGGACTTCGGCTATGTCCTGACTGGCTGGATGATTGACGGTACTATGTACACCGCTGAGGAAGTCGCCGCTATGACTTTCGCTGAGAACGAGGTTGTTACCATCGTTGCACAGTATACCTTCGATGCTCCTGCAGGCACAATCCCCGTTGTGTTCACCGCTGGCACCAATGGTTCCTTTGTCACTGGCAACAGTGTGACTGTCAATGCCGCCAAGAACGGTAAGCTCTCCCAGGCACAGCTGCCCACGCTCTCCCCCAAGCAGGGCTATCACTTCGCTTACTGGTTCTGCATGAACAACAACATGGTGTACACCACCAGCGAGTTGCTCGCACTGACCATCACTGAGCCCCTGCACTTCGAGGCTGTCTTTGCACGCGATGCACAGCCCGTCAACCCCAAGCCTCCCGTCGAGGACCCCGATGACGGTAAGGACGACGAGCAGGACAAGCCCGGTATTGAAATCGGTATCGAGATTCCCGAGCTGACCGAGGAGAAGTACGAGTCCATCGTTGCACAGTACACCGATATCCCCCAGAACTGGGCAACCGATTCCATTGTTAAGGCCGTCAACGCTGGCCTGTTCAATGGTACCTCTGACAACACCTTCTCCCCCGAGGCTAAGATGACCCGCGCACAGCTGATGACCGTTCTGGCCCGTCTGGCTGGCGTAGACACCA
>JAZRID010000088.1:0-5990 GCA_045645125.1 Oscillospiraceae bacterium
GTACGCACCGCCCTTTTCCACCAGCAGGCGCGCATACTTGCCGTAGGTGTCGCGACGCTCGGACTGGATGTAGGGGGCGACAGGACCGCCGATGTCGGGTCCCTCGTCGTGGGTCAGACCACACTCCGCCATGGTGCGGTAAATCACATCGGTAGCACCTTCCACCAGACGGCCTTGGTCGGTGTCCTCAATGCGGAGAATGAAAGTACCACCTGCATTGCGGGCAATCAGCCAAGTATACAGGGCGGTACGCAGGTTGCCCACATGCATATAGCCCGTGGGCGAGGGGGCGAAACGGGTACGGACTTTTCCGTGGGGGATTTTTGCCTCCATATCGGCAAAATACTGCTGGTCAATTGTCATATTTGTTTCCTCCAAATTAGTTTGTTGATTCATTCGATTCTGTGGGGTCGGTGTCGTCCTTGGTATCGCTGTCGTTGGTATCGTTGGGATTGCTGTCGTCCGTGCTGGGTTCGTCCACGACGATGGTGGTTTGCGCTGTTTCGGCGGAAAGTTGTTGTACTCGCGTCACATAGAGCGCGTCCGTGCCGTGTGGATGACGGCGTTTCATCACCACCAGTAGTACCAGTCCCACCACAACGAGGGACAGGCTCACCACCTGCGACACGCGCACAGGCTGTCCGAACAGCGTCACATCAAACAGGTACAGGCTGTCCGTCCGCAGTCCCTCAATCACACTGCGTCCCAGACCGTACCAAATCAGATAAAAGCAGGTGTTTTCTCCATCAAAGGTGCGCGCCTTAGAAATAATAAACACCAGCAAGAGCAGACCAATGAGATTCCACAAGCTCTCATACAGGAAAGTCGGGTGGACTTCAATATACTCGGTCATGCTTGTCCAGAGGCGCATCCGCCAAGGGAGTGTGGTTTCACTGCCGAACGCTTCGCGGTTGACGAAGTTACCCCAGCGTCCAACGGACTGGCCAATCAGTAACCCCATCACGCCCAAGTCTGCAAACGCGCCGAACGAAATCTTCTTGCGCTTACAGAACAGAAACAGGACGAGGAACGCCACAATCACCGCGCCATAGATGGCAAGACCGCCATCCCAGATGGCTATGGCACGGCTGAAATTGAGCGACCCATCCGCATTGCGGTAGAGGTCGAGGTAGAATAGCACATAGTACAGACGCGCACCGATGACGCAGAGGGGAATTTCCCAGATGATGAGGTCGAATACATTGTCCTCGGTCAAGCCGTATTTCTTTGCCTGTTTGGCACAGAACAGTACGGCGAGCATCAGTCCCAGACAGATGATGATACCGTACCAGTAGATACCGTTGCCAATGTCGAGGGCAACAGGGGAGAGATTACATTCCCAGTTGGGGAACAGACCGGGGAAGCTAATTGGCATATCACTTCTTGCACGCATTACGAGTTCTCCTTTCCGTCCGCTTTGGGGTAGATAATCGAGATAGCAGAGTGTTCGGGGACGATATTGCGCCGTAAAAATTCTTCAATATCCGCCTTGGTCACGCGGTCAAAGACTTCGGGGAAGCTGTAGTAGTCAAAACCGCGGAAGTGTCCATCCGCCATGGAGATGGCGGTATCCTCGAACGAATTGAGCCCCCGTAGCAACTGACCGTAGGTGGCACGGCGAATCTGTTGATAAAATTCCTCGTCAATGCCCTCCTTCGCCAAGCGCATCGCCTCGCGTGTAATTTCCTCGGAAACGAAGTGGGGGTCGTTGGCATCGCCCCCGACATACAGAAACGACGCGTTGGGAATGACATCGAAGCTACCGCCCAGACTGCCGTTGATGTGTCCCTCCTCGTACAGACGGTTGTACAGGGGACTGCTATCGCCAAACAGCACATCACATGCCATACTGCCGATGATGTTTTCGCGCAGATAATCGACACCCGATTCGGGTACGGCGCATTTGTACCCTGTGACGAACTGGGGCATGGACACCTCCATCTCCGTTTCCATCAGCCGTGTGGCAGGGGTGAGGTCCTCCACCGCGCCATAGTCGCGCTCGACTGGGGTTCCTGCCTCTGTCGGGAGAATCTCCTGCGCCACCGCACACACCTCGTCGATGTCCATACTGCCGATACAGACCAACACCATGTTGGAGGGGGTGTAAAAGGTCTTGTGGCAGTCGTACAACAGTTGCGGTGTGATGGTGGCAATGCTGTCCACCGTGCCCACGACAGGGGTACGCATGGGGTGGTGTTGGTACAGGCATTGGATGATGTTCAAATAGTTCTGCCATTCGGGGTCGTCATCCGACATACGGATTTCCTGTGCAATAATCCCCTGTTCTTTCTCGACACTCTCCTGGGTGAAGTAGGGGACGGACACGAATTGCAACAGAATCCGCAGACTGTCGTAAAACTTTTCGGTACATTCAAAGTAGTATGCCGTCATGTCGTTGGCGGTAAACGCGTTTTCGACGGCACCGTTTTTTGCCAACGCCTGTGTAGCACTCTCGTGTTCGGTGTCAAACATCTTATGTTCCAGATAGTGTGCCACACCAGCAGGGGTGTCGCGCCACTGGTCGCCGACTTTGTATCGTAGGGCCATACCGCCATACGAGGTGGCAAAAAAAGCGTAGTGTTTTGCGTGAAAGGGTTTGTGTACAACAATGACCGCGAGGCCGTTGGGGAGTATCCGCTGGGAAATAGCCTCGCCAAGACGGGGGTATTCCTGTCTGCTCATGCGTTCGCCTCCTTGCCCTTGAGAAAATAGATGGTGTCCAAGCGCATACACGCGGCCGCCGCACGGATGCGTTCGGGGGTCACGGTTTCGATGGCGGATAACAGGCCAGGGAGCGTCTCCTCGCCGTTGGTGGCGAACTGTCCCATCATAAAATCTTCCATCGCACTGGCACTGTCCTCGATGGCAAGGAACGAGCCACGCATGGTACTGCGTGCGCCCTCCAGTTCCCAGTCCTCCCAGTCACCCTTTTTGAGTGCCTCGACCTGTGCCAGAATTTCATCCACGGCGCGCTGGTAGTTCGCAACATCAATGCCAGCAGCCACCGTGATTAACCCCTTTTTCCAGTGGTTCGTACTGCCTGCGTAGTAGCACAGCGACAACTTCTCGCGCACATTGGCGAACAGCTTGGCATTGCTCGTGCCACCAAACATGGCGTTCATCAACATCGTGGCGGCACTGTCCGTACTGTCTGTACGGAAGCCCATGCACAGTTTGCCCTGTGTCACATCCATGACTTCCTCCACATAGCGACACGCGGCGTTGCCCTCGCGTCTGGTGGTCGGCAGGAGGCTCAGTGGTTCGCCCCCCTGTCGGGGTAGGGCGGCAAAGGCGCGCTTGAACATCCGCACCACGCGCTTCTCCTGTGCCGCACCGCAGTAGTAGAGTTCCATCCGCGCTTTGGGCAGAACGGAGAGATAGTATTTGTTCAGCTTCTGGACAGAAACCTTTTCCACATCCTCCACGCGCCCCAGACGGCGCAGGCCGTATGCCTCGCCAGCGCACATCTCCTCAATCAGACGAAACGACGCATACGCATCCTTGTCGTTGATTTCACTGCGAATCAAATCCACCAGATTGTCGCGCTCGCTCTTGAGATACTGCCCATTTAATCTGCCGTTTTTCGTGGCAGGGGCAGTGAACAGCTCGCCGAGCAGGTCCGCCAGTGGTTCCAGTACCTTCTCGCCGTTGGGCAACAGGCGGTCGTCGACACAGCTCGCCAGAAACCCGAACACCTGATTCTCTCCCTTTTTGCGGACGACTGGCTCCAGACGCGCGCCGTAGAGGTTGTCCAAATGGCGAGAAATGGAACGCATATCGGGGTAGCGAATCGTGCCACGGCTGAGTACATTCACCAACAGCGCATTGAGGGGGGCACTTTGTCGTGTCATGGGGACGACCATCTGCGCGCTCAGAAAGCTCGTTTTGAATTTTTCGGACGGGATATAGGTCAGATAGACATTGTCCATAATCCTCTGTCGCGTCATAGTCTTTCTCCTTCTCTTGTCAAATCTTATATAGTATACACCATTTGTATCGGCATTTCCATAGGGGAATGAGGAAATTTGTGCTTCTTGTGCGTAGAATCGCGCAAAATGGAACTTACCATAGGCGCGGCGCGCAGTATCGCGCATTGAGAAACGCGCCTTGGAGTAGTTGGAAGAGGCACTCCGCGCTGAGATGGAGTGACAACACAACAACCCTAGCATAGACTTCCTATGTTTCTGCATAACGTGGTAGCGAGATTTGGTCGTTTCCCACGGGGGAGCAGGACAGGGGGAGGAAAGACGCATGAACGGTAAGCGTGTTGGCACGATGCGAAAGACAAACAGACGGTACGAACCGCGTCGCCAGCGCACCGCCACCACAGAGAATCGAGCGTCAGGGCGGTTACTGGTTTGTGGGGTAGCTCTGGTGCTACTGGTTGCGCTCAAACTGCTGTTTCCACAGCAGGTCAGTGCCTTTTTACAGGATGCGTCGCGGTTTATCGGCCGTGACGCAAATTTTTCCGAGGCGTTTGCCGCGGTTGGGCGGGCGGTAAGCGGTGAAGAAACGGTGGGACGCTCCCTACAGGATGCCTTCTTAGCGGTGTTCGGCTCGTCCGAAGTGGAGGTAGAGCGTGAAGCCGAGGACGATGTGCCAGCGGTGTCTCAGCAGACCGAACCGCAGTCACTCAGCGCGACTACAACGCTTCTCCCCACGCAGGAGCAAGGCTCTGCAGAGGATAGTCAGGATACGCCAGACACACAGTCTACACCAGACAACCAAGACGCACCGCAAAATACACAGGACGCGGCGGAGGGAACGGAGCCATCCAGTACCTACACCATGCAGTCCCTCCCCGACAATGCCAGTCTGGAACAGCGGAATCTAGGCTTTCCCTGTACGACCCCGGTACAGGGGGTACTGACCTCGCCGTTCGGATGGCGCGAACATCCCACGCTGGGGGGCACACGGTTCCACTACGGCATCGACCTCGCCGCCGAGAAGGGGTGCGAGATTGTCGCCTTTGCCGATGGGACGGTGTTCGCCGTGGGGGAGAGCAGTACCTTGGGGAAGTATATCATCCTCTCCCACAGCGGTGGCTATCGCACCCTCTACGCCCACTGTAGCGAGATTGTCGCAAAGAGTGGCAGTGTGTGCATGGGCGATTTGATTGCGCGTGTGGGGGACAGTGGCAGTGCGACAGGCGCACACCTGCATTTTGAGTTGCAGGACGGTGCGCTATACCTCAATCCCATCTACTATGTTGCGATTCAATAAGGTAATTGTCACCCCCAGTTTCTTCCTCATGCTCGGCGGCGCACTGCTTCTGGGGGCGGTCGAGGTGTTGCCCCTTATTTCGTTGGCGGCACTCCTGCACGAGATGGGGCATCTGCTCGCTTTGCGTGTATTTGGAGTGGGTGTAGAGGGCATATACTTCACAGCATTCGGCATGGAAATTCGGGCGGACACGCGCTTTCTGCCGTATCAAAAGGATATGATTTGTACGCTGGCTGGGCCTCTGGTGAACCTCCTCTCGGCGGTCGTCCTCGCTCGCTTGGCAGGGGATTACCTCTTGGCAGGGGCAAATCTCTTGGAGGGCGTGTTCAACCTGTTACCGCTGACGGGGTTGGACGGTGCGCGTGCGTTGCACCTGCTGTTGAGTTGGTGCTTCGACCCCATTCGTGCCGACCGCATTTGTCGGATGGTCGAAGTGGTGTGTGCGGTTTTACTGGCGGTTGGTTCGCTCTACCTCATGGTCTGCTGGCACACAGGGGGCTTTTTATTGGTCGCCGTGGTTGGAATTTTTGTGAATATTTGGCGCGACAGGCAGTCCAAATAGCTTGCATATTGGCGCGCTTTCGTGTACAATTTGGGGTGCAATTCATTTACAACCAAGGAGAATGACCGTGGATAAGAAATTAGAACGAATTTTACCGCGTGTACAGAAACCGGCGCGCTATGTCGGCGGTGAGTACAATGCGGTAATGAAGAATAAAGAGGAAGTAGATGTTCGCTTCGCATTCTGCTTCCCGGATACCTATGAG
>JAZRID010000089.1:0-5149 GCA_045645125.1 Oscillospiraceae bacterium
ACGGATTGGCTCGGACTTGTCCCTGTATTCGTCTGTATGCTGTTCGGTGGCATCGGTGCGCTTCAGCTTGTCACGAGAAAAAGTCTGTGTAAAGTAGACCATGACCTCCTGTTCTTGGGGGTGTATTATGGAATTGTTATCGTTGGCTATCTTGTCTTCGAGATGTTCCCTATCAACTATCGCCCCATCTTAATTGAGGGACGGCTGGAAGCGTCCTACCCCTCCTCTACCACGCTGTTGGTACTGAGTGTCATGCTGACATGGGTGGAACAGATGTACCGCCGTCTGCACAGCACACTCGGCAAACGGTTGGTTGCTCTATTTACCATGTGTTTTTCTGCGTTCATGGTGTTGGCACGACTGCTCTCTGGCGTACACTGGTTGACGGATATTGTGGGGGGAATCCTGCTGAGCGTTGGATTATTTTGTATCTATCGTACCGTTGTGTTACTGTATCAGGAGAAAGAGAAGTAAGAAGGAGGTTTTGTCGTGGAGTTTCACGAAAAATTGCAGGAACTACGCAAAAGCAGAGGACTCACGCAGGAGGAACTGGCGGAGGCCCTCTATGTATCCCGCACGGCGATTTCCAAATGGGAATCGGGGCGAGGCTATCCTAGTATCGACTCATTGAAAGAAATATCGCGCTATTTTTCCGTCACCATTGACGAGTTGTTATCGGGAGAAAAGTTGCTCTCTATCGCGGAACAAGAAAATAAATCCAATCTTCAGCGCATTGGAAACCTTTTATTCGGCATGGTCGATATATGTGCATTTCTGCTCATCGTGTTACCGCTCTATCCCAATATAACCGATGGCCATGTCTATTCGGTCAATCTGGCCACATACACAGAAATTGCGTTCTGGAATTACTTGGTTCACTGGGTACTATTCCTCTCCCTCGTGGTATCGGGTATCAGCAAGATGGTATTGACCCAATACGCCCCCGAAAAAAACGATAGATGGATAACCGATATCTCGATAGGTGTGCATATTGTGATGGTATTCTTTTTAGCTCTGACACGGGAAGCCTATGCCATTACCGTCGCATTTTTGCTGTTGGTCATCAAAGGACTGCTCCTGTTTAAGTGTAACCAGACAGGCAGTTAAAAAAGATGATTTTTCAGTGGGAATCTGTCGCAATCCGTGATATGATAGCAGTGAGGTGATAATATGAAAGACACTATGGCGATTACCGCTATCATAGAAGAACTAAAGAATCTATATCCCGAGCCGAAATGTTCTCTCCCCTTTGACCCCGAAAAAGCATATGAGCTATTGTTTGCCGTGCGTCTGGCTGCACAGTGTACCGATGCCCGCGTCAATCTGGTCACACCAGTGCTGTACGCGCGGTTTCCGACATTGGCAGACCTCGCGGCAGCCAGCGAGGAGGAAGTGGGAGAGATTATCCACTCCACTGGATTCTGGCGCGCCAAAGCACGAGATATCGTGGCGGCCAGTCGGATGCTCCTCGCAGAATTTGACGGCAAAGTGCCCGACAACATGGACGACCTGTTGCGCCTGCCCGGTGTCGGACGCAAGACGGCCAACCTGATTCTCGGAGATGTATTCGGAAAAGAGGGGTATGTGTGCGATACACACTGCATCCGTATCACGGGACTGTTGGGCATTACGGATGGCAGTAAAGACCCGTTAAAAGTCGAAAAACAGCTCCGTGCGTGTATCCCCCCCGAGGAGAGCAACGACTTCTGTCACCGCATGGTACTGCATGGGCGCGCCGTCTGCGTAGCACGGCGGCCAAACTGCGCCCAGTGTACCTTGCGTCCGTGGTGCGACCACGGCAAGCTGACAGCGCAATAAAAAACAGAAACGAAAGGACGGTGCAACCATGAAAAACGAGAGCTACACTGGCAAAATCAATCGAAAACTCAACAAAAAATTACGCATTATCGAAATTGCCGCAGGACGCGAGAAAGCGGACCTTGTACTGAAAAATGCCGCCTATGTCAATGTATTCAGCAGTGAAATCTGTCACGGCGATATTGCTGTGGCGGAGGGATTGATTGTCGGCATGGGGGAATACAGCGGTACCACAGAAATCGATGTATCGGACAAGCTCGTTCTTCCCGGTTTTATTGATGCACACATTCATCTGGAGAGTGCGATGGTTTCTCCCTGTGAATTTGCCAAGGCCGTCCTCCCCCACGGTACCACGACCGTTATCTGTGACCCCCACGAGATTGCTAATGTCATGGGGACGGATGGTATCGAATATATGTTGCAGGCCACAGAAAATCTCCCCATTGATGTGCGCTTTATGCTCCCCTCCTGTGTACCTGCTACACCGTTGGATGAAAGTGGCGCACAGCTCGATTACCGCGCTATCGACTCCTTCTATGAGCATCCGCGTGTGCAGGGGTTGGCGGAGATGATGAACTATCCTGGTGTCATCGGTGCTGATGCACAGGTGATTGAAAAAATCGTAGCCGCACAGGCACATCATAAAAAAATTGATGGCCACGCGCCCGATTTGGTGGGCAATGCCCTCAATGCCTATATCGCCGCTGGTGTCTATTCCGACCACGAGTGTCACGATGCCGCCGATGCCATCGCCAAGCTGGAGCGTGGACAGTTCATTATGATTCGCGAGGGTACTGCCGCCCACAACTTAGAGGCCCTTCTCCCCCTGTTGACGGCACAGTATGCCGAGCGTTGTATGTTCTGCTGTGATGATAAGCATCCAAGCGACCTGTTACATAAGGGGCATATCGACTTCCATATCCGTGAAGCCATCCGCAGAGGGGTTGACCCCATTATTGCCGTGCGTGTCGCTTGTCACCATGCCGCACGCTACTTCTTGCTCAATAATCGCGGTGCCATCGCCCCTGGCTATCTGGCGGATTTTGTAGTCATTGACAGTTTCAACGACTTTAACATTCTACAGGTATTCAAGAAAGGTTCTCTCATGTATGACGGAAAAACCGTCACACCGTTCTCGCCCCCTGTTGTGGAGCCGTATCTGCATCGCCGTGCCCACGATACTTTCCGTGTACCGCCGTTGTATGCGGCCGACTTCGCCGAACAGCGTCCGCGCGGTGTCATCGGTATCATCCCCAGAGAATTGGTCAGTAATGACTGTGGTTACTGTGAAAACATCTCTGTGGCAGACGATATTCTGAAAATCGCCGTGGTGGAGCGTCATAAAAACACCCGTCACATCGGCATCGGCTATCTCAAGGGGTACGGTCTACAGCGTGGCGCAGTGGCCACCAGTGTATCCCACGACTCCCACAATATTATTGTTGTCGGTACGAACGAGGCGGATATGGCTACCGCTGTCAACCGCATTGTCGCCCTGCAAGGTGGCATTGTTCTGGCAGAAAACGAACAAATCCTTGCAGAAGTACCGCTCAGTGTGGCAGGTATTATGAGTGATGACACATTGGAGAATGTCAACACCGCGCTGGAAACTGCCAAAACGCTCGCCTTTACCCTCGGTGTAAACCGTGATATCGACCCATTTATGACATTGAGCTTTATGTCCTTGCCAGTCATCCCTAAATTGCGTCTGACCACGCGCGGCGTGATTGATGTAGAAACCCAACAGTATGTATAACGAAATCGTGGTGTTGCAAGCCGAATCTCGCAACACCACAATTTTTTGCTCTTTTTCCGCTATTTCCGTACTATTACAACAGTGTGATACTCCACTCGTTCTCATAGGTCTTTCCGACCGCAAGCGATATCAAGTCGGACTGCTGGCTAATATCCTCCACCACACCATCACGCGAGGGCAGACTGACCCACGGCTCGATACAGACAAACGGTGCTTCGGTTTTCACTGCGTGCCAGATACCCACGCACGGCATCTGCGGAATATGTACGCGGACACCGCGACTCCCCTCGCCTGCGGACAGCGTCAAAGTCTTATCAAAATGGCGCAAAATAATCGCATCATCGTCAAACAAGTCATGGCGCAGAGGGAGTGTAGTATTCTGTTCCAAGGGGAACAGGGTTTCTACGCCACTCATCATATAGGACGGTGCCAACAGGGCGCGAGAGGGATGGCAGGGCTGTGCAAAGGTCAAGCGATAGTCCTCAAAGCACTTCCCCTCCTCCAGAGGCAGACGGAAACCAGGATGGCCACCCAAACCGAAATACATGGTTTCCTCGCTCTTGTTCTCCACACGGTAGGTAATGCGAAGCTCTGCCCCGACCAGCGCATAGACCACGGAGAAGGCAAAGCGGAACGGATAGCACGCACGGGTAGTTTCGTTGTCCGTCAGCGTGAACACCACGCACTGTTCACTCTCCTGCTCCGCCGTAAACTCCATGTGTCGAGCAAAGCCGTGGGTTCCCATCTGGTACTCTTTCCCATTGTGGATGTAGGTTCCATTGGTCATACGGCCGACATAGGGGAACAAATTGGTAGCTCTGCCCCCCCAGTAGGCGGAATCGCCATACCAGAGGTACTCTGTACCATCTGCCCCTGTGATGGACTGCATCTCTGCACCCAAGGAATTGATAGTAACCGTCATCGCTTCGTTTTGAATCGTATACAACATATGCTTTCCTCCGTACTATTGTTTATTTTGTGTTATCGTGTCGTTTCCCATACACCGCCCGTCGGCAGTTGCTTAAAGGACAGCCACTCGCCGTTGATGGGATGGTGAAACGCGAGGTGACAACTCCACAGTGCCAACTCGCCTTTTCCTCCGCCGTACTTGCCATCCCCTATCAGTGGCATCTTACGACTGGAAAACTGGACGCGAATCTGATGCGTCCGCCCTGTTTGCAATTTGACACGCACCAGCGTGGTGTTTTCATATCGCTCCACCACACGGTAGGTCAAAATCGCCTCTTTGACACCGCCACGCATTCGATTGACCACAAAGGTTTTATTGCGCTGTTTGTCATGCAGAAGCAGGTCGCGGTACTCCCCTGTATCCTCCTGTGGCGCACCTTGGATAATGCAGAGGTACTCTTTTTCTAACGCGTGTTGGGCAACGGCATCGGACAGTTTGGCGGCCGCCTCTTTGGTACGCGCATACACCATTACACCACCTGTTTCTCGGTCGAGGCGATGGACAGGGTAAATCGGCGCACCGTGCTGTTCCTCCAAGGCTGTCAGCAAGCTATTCTCCCCTGCTTTTCCTGCCTGCGACAACGCTCCAGCGCGTTTGATACACAC
>JAZRID010000090.1:0-1933 GCA_045645125.1 Oscillospiraceae bacterium
GACAACCGCTTTGCGGAGTTGGCTCCTGAGTACGAGGTGTATGGAAAACTCCCTGGTCCTGGTCAGCAGGTGTATATCCGCCGTCTGGTCAAGGGCATCGCGGAACACCGCTATGAGTTGGACCTCTACATTGAGAAGTACGCAAAGGGTTGGAAGTTCGAGCGTATTCCGCTGGTTGCCGCCGCAGTCATGCGTCTGGCGATGTATGAGATTCTGTATATGCCCGATATTCCCAATGCGGCCTCCATCAACGAGGCGGTTGAAATCGTGAGAAAGTACGAAAACGAGGATGTCGTCCGTTTTGTCAACGGTATTCTCGGTACTTTCCTGCGCGCAGAGGCATACGAGAGTGCTGCGCCTGCTGTGCCTGTGCAGAGCGAGGAATAAACAAATGGAGAGAGCGCACGGATTCGTGCGCTCTTTTTCACTATGGGACCATCGAAATGGCAGGTGAACAGATGGAACGAACCAGTTATGAGGTTTCTGAAATCAATCAACTGATTAAAACACTGCTGGACAACACGCCACAGCTCGGAAATCTCTGTATTCGTGGCGAACTGTCCAACTATAAACTGTATCCATCGGGACACCACTACTTTACCCTCAAAGATGCGGAGGGTTCAATACGGTGTGTGATGTTCCGTGGACAGGCTTCGCGTCTGCGCTTTCGCCCCGAAAACGGTAGGAAAGTGCTGGCAACAGGGCGCATTACGGTCTTTCCACGCGATGGCGCGTATCAACTGTACTGTGATGCGCTCACACCCGATGGGGTAGGCGACCTCCATGTTGCCTTTGAACAACTGAAAGAGAAACTTTGGCAGGAGGGGCTATTTGACGAGGCGCACAAAAAGCCGTTACCAGCATTTCCACGCACGATTGCGCTGATTACTTCGTCCTCTGGCGCGGCGGTGCATGATATGATTCGGATTTTACGGCGCAGGTATCCGTTGGCGAAAGTCAAGCTGTTGCCAGTCCGTGTGCAGGGGGTAGAAGCTCCGCCTGAAATCGTGGGGGCATTGCGCTATGCAAACCGCTACCAAGTCGCCGATGTACTCATTGTCGGGCGCGGTGGCGGTTCGATGGAGGATTTGTGGGCGTTCAACGATGAGCGCGTGGCGCGCGCCATTTATGAGAGTGATATCCCTGTGATTTCCGCCGTGGGACACGAGCCAGATGTGACCATATCGGATTTTGTGGCAGATGTCCGTGCGGCGACACCATCCCATGCGGCAGAGATGGCTGTCCCAGATAGCACTGAACTGCTCCAACGACTACAGACGCAAAAAACGCAACTGCTCCGCGCGCAGTATGCCAGACTGGAGCTGTTGCGCCGTCGGTTGGAGGCACTGGCGCAGAAGCGCGTGTTGACCGACCCCAGCGCGTCTATCCAAGATAAACAGATGTTGTTAGGACATCTGCAAAAGGATTTGTACCACGCGGCGGTGGTGCGTCTGCGAGAGCCGAGTCACCAACTAGCCACCCTTGCCGCCGCACTGGATGCCCTCAGCCCCTTGAAAGTGTTGGGGCGCGGATTCCTGCTGATGGAAAACACGGCAGGGGAGATGGTACGCAGTTGTGCGGATGTGACGGTGGGGGAGCGGGTTTCTGTGACCTTGGCAGATGGCAAGTTGCGCTGTACGGTAGACGACTGTTGGGAAAATACAGAGGAGGAACAAGAATAATGGGGCATGAAAAATCCTTTGAAGAACAAATTGCCAGACTGGAAGAAATCGTTTCCTTACTAGAGCGCGGTGACGCGCCCTTGAAAGATTCCCTCACGCTGTTTGAGGAGGGAACAAGACTGGTCAGTACCTGCTCGAATATGCTGGAACAGGCACAACAGCAGGTTGTAAAGCTCCAAAAAGGGGCAGACGGTGCGCCGATGGAGCTACCGTTTGACGAGGAGGTATAAAAAGATGTTGGAGTATCAAGC
>JAZRID010000091.1:0-10543 GCA_045645125.1 Oscillospiraceae bacterium
CCAGGTTGTGAGCGTTGATGATATCGTTGATATCGCCGGTCAGACCCAGAGAGAACTCGGTCATGGGCATCAGCAGAGCGTTACCGCCGCCAGCTGCAGTACCCTTAACGTTCATGGTGGGGCCGCCGGAAGGCTGACGCAGAGCGCCGCCGGCGTTCTTGCCGATGTAGCCCAGACCCTCGATCAGGCCCAGAGAAACGGTGGACTTACCTTCGCCGAAGGGAGTGGGGGTAACAGCGGTAACTTCGATGAACTTACCGTCGGGCTTGTCCTTCAGGCGGTTCATAACCTTGATGAAGTCAATCTTGGGGGTCTTGCCGTAGGGAATGATTTCCTCGGGCAGCAGGCCCAGCTTCTCACGGAAGAACTCGACGGAAGGCAGGGTCTTCTCAGCTTCCTCTGCGATCTGCCAGTCGGCGTAAACGGTAGGATCCAGCTTGACCAGGCCCTTCTCGTCCACGTACTTTCCATCAACAAAATTGATTGCCATTGGAATCTCCTCCTTAATTTACCCGGGGTTTTCAATACCCTCGGGGGGTTGTTTTCGTTGTGTGTTGTGCATCTTATACAAAAATGAACAACAAACTTCGTTAATGTTTTAACGGAACAATCTTATTGTAACACTAAAGGCAAAATAAGTCAACAGGTAACAGCGAAATTTTATAAAATTTTTTGTATTTTTGGGGTTGAATTGCTTTGATTTATCCGTACAAAATGCAAAAAGTGAATGTTTATTCAATGTGAATGTAACTTTTCACGAAATTGCACCGTCAAATCGGTGTTTTATCCTGTTGAAATCGCAAAAAATCGGCATTTCGACAAAAAAGGACGCATTTTTCTGCATTTCTTGCAGTGGGATAAAAAAGGAGGCGCATTGCACACAGCAACACGCCTCCGTGGTGTATATTAGGCTTTTTCGGTCAAAACGGCGTTCTCGCGCACGATGGCCATTGCCTTTTTTAGTTCCACACTGCGCTTGATAGCATCCAGCAGTTCATCGCTGATGTAGGGCTCCATCTGCTCAGGGGTCAGATTATTCTGGTTGGCAACCTCAGTAACACCAACAGCCAGCTCTTCGTCGCTGACGGTAATGTTCTCCAGCTCCACAATCTTCTCGATAGCGGTGCGGATGCGCAGATTCTCTCTCGCCTCACCGCGCTGCTCCTCGCGCAGGTCTGCAATTTCCTTACCAGTGAACTGGGCGTACATCTCAAGGCTCAGACCCTGCTGGACCAGCTGTGCGGCAAGTGCATCCATCTGCTCGTCCATTGCCTTCTCCACTTCTTCCTCGGTGGGGTTGAAAGGCAATGTCTGTGCCGCCTGACGAATCAGACGGTCGTCTACATCCATCTGACCGCGCTCGTCGGTGTAACGCTGGAGGCTCTCGCGCACCGCATTACGCAGCTGTTCAAAGCTCTCCAGACCCAATGCCTGGGCGAAAGTGTCGTCCAAGTCATAGGTGTTCTTTTCACGAATTTCGTGGACACGGCACTCGAACTTGGCGGCTTTGCCTGCCAGATTCTCTGCATGGTACTGCTCGGGGAAGGTGACATTGACGGTTACTTCGTCACCAGTATTTGCACCAATCAGCTGGTCCTCAAAGCCAGGGATGAACATACCGCTACCCAGCACCAAGGTCTGCTGTTCCGCAGTACCACCAGCGAACTGCTCGCTGTCGCAGAAACCAGCGTAGTCGAGCAACAGCTCATCGCCGTTCTGGGCAGGACGGTCGGAAATCACCTTGATATTGGGGGTCTGCTGACGCAGACGCTCCACCTGTGTGTCCACCTCGCCGTCCGTGACGATGTGGCGCGTAAACTCCGCGGTAAGACCTTTGTAAATAAACTCCATGATATTACCTACCTCTTTATTTTAATTCTTGAAACATTCCTTGACTTCGCCACTCATGTACAGGCTACCCAGCGCACAGGCGACACCGTCCTTGCCCTCGACCTCGATGGCGCGTGCGACACCCTCTGCCACACTGCCACAGGCGGTAGCCTCCACGCCCAAGGCGCGGATACGCTCTGCCAGTACCTCGGCATCCATGGCACGGGGATTGCAGGGTTTGACGGTAAAGAAACGGGCGGCGAGGGGGGTAATCAGACCCAGAATCTCCTCAACATCCTTATCTGCCATAACACCTGTGACAAAGGTAAACTTGCGGTTGGGGAACAGACGCTCCAAACTATCCGCAGTGGCGCGGATACCGTGGGGATTATGGCCGCCGTCTACGATAAAGACGGGGTCGCGCTGGAGAATCTCGAAGCGGGCGGGCCAGCGTGTCTGGCGCATACCCTCACGCACCTGCTCGTCGGAGATATTCCAGCCCTTTTCACGCAACAGGCCGACCGTTTCCAGTACGACAGCGGCGTAGTTCATCTGATAGCGACCCACCAGAGGAATGGTCATATTCTCCCAGTTCTTGTAGCTGAACCACTGACCGTCGAGATTAAACTCACCAGGGACAATGGCAGAGAAATCGGGGGTACGCAGGGGAACACCGCGTTCGGCACAGACCTCGGCAAATACAGCATCTGCCTCGGTGTTGCCACCGTAGCTGACGACACTGCAACCGTTCTTGATAATGCCAGCCTTGGCACGCGCCACATCGGCCATGGTGGGGCCAAGTTCGCGGACATGGTCCATACCCATCGCTGTGAGAATAGCGACTTCGGGGGCATGAATGACATTGGTGGAGTCCCATTCGCCGCCCATGCCGACTTCCAACACCACAATATCGCACTTGTGGCGTGCAAAGTAGAGCATAGAGAGGGCGGTAATCAGCTCAAACTCGGTGGGCTTGTCCTCCATCGCATCAGCAAACGGACGAATCTCCTCGGTGAGTGTGGCGAGTTCGTCGTCAGCAATCTGCTCATGGTCAATCTGCATCCGCTCGTTAAAGCGCATAATAAACGGCGAGGTGTACAGACCGACATGGTAGCCAGCCTTCTCCAGAATGGTGGAGAGCATGGCGGCGGTAGAGCCCTTGCCATTGGTACCACCGATGTGGATAAACTTCAGGGTGTGATGGGGATTCCCCAGTTTTTCCAACAGCGCAAGGGTGCGCTCCAGACCGGGCTTGCTACCCATCCAACAGACATTGTGGATATAGGAAAGTGCTTCTTCGTAATTCATCATAATTGTTATTCCTATTTTCTTTCTTTCATGTATCATACCGCGCGACGCACGATACGGCTAATCACAGGGCGATAGACAGAGCGGTGAATCAGAGCGATAATCACAGAGCAGGCGGCAACGACAAAGGGCTTCGTAGTCAGACGACCCACAAAGTTCAATCCTGCTAATGTAAGGAATGCTCCTTCTTTGCCCACAATAATCATCTGGTACAGTGTGGTTGTCAGAACACCGATAACGAATGCGTTGATGAGACCAGCAACCGCTGTCAGCACGATGACCTTCCAAGCGTCCCTATTTTCCGAGAGATTGCTACGGAAAAGATACTTCGCGCCCCAGCCACACGCGGCGGCGAAAAACATTGGTCCCAAAGCAATGGGGGGGAACCATACGCCATAGCCGTAGATGATGGTTCCGAGAAGGTCACTCACCAACGCCACAATCGCACCGCCCAATGGACCCAGCCACATACCAGCCAGTGCGAGAGGAACGGTCTCAAAGCTGACGCGGAGTACCTCATTGATTTGAATGGACAGATACCGTGCCAGAATGATTTGGATTGCGGTGAGGACGGCCATGAGGACCAGTCTGCGCGTGGAAAAAATGCTGTTTTGGTTACGCTTCATATGCGTTTCCTCCTGTTTATTCTCCCGGCAAAGCGGGGTAGGAGATAGGTGCATTGAAGCTACTGCACAAACAACTCGGCATAAAAAATACCAATTCCCGACACGGTGTGTGCCTTGAATTGGTACCTGATACATCCGAAATGTGCGGTAGCGGATGCAGTATTACATCGTAGACCCTATTTCACGGGGGTCCTTCGTGCGAGGGCGACTTCCCAGCCACTTGCCACTTTACGCGCAATACTTACTCTACCAATCCTATTTAATTTTATCCGCGTTTTCCCTCACGGACGCTGACATCATACACCATATTTTTCGGAATTGCAATATCTTTCACAAAGATTTCAAAAAAATTAAGGGAGTGCTACAAATTGCATTTGCAACACTCCATTATATTATGCTTTGGCGGTCAGAGAGAGGCCGATGGCTTTCATACGGCTGATGACGATATCACCGATGTTGGCCATATCCTCGGTGGAGAAGGCATGGCGGAAGTTGTCCGAGAACAGAATCTGGGCATTGGGGGGGAATTCTTCGTCGCCGACCCACAGCAGGAACTGCATGGTCAGACCAGGCATCAGCGTTACCTCATAGCCCACATCGCTGTTAGGCAGTGCTTTGGCAGGCATATGCTCCATAATCTTACGCAGGAAATCGGGCTTAAAGCCGTAGGAGAAGGAATAGCGCATGATACAACGACCTGTGAACTGCTGGACATACACCTCGCCCCAAGGAAACTCGCGGTAGGGCAGATACTGACCACTCGGCATAGCACTTCTGCCATCCAGCAGATAGCGCAGGAACAGGATGCGCTCGGCATTGGAGGGGACACGCGTGCCCGTGACAATAAAATCGGGATGCGTGATTTTATATTCCTCACCCAGCAGTGGGAAAGTAAAAGTACGGCTCTCTTCGTCATACGCCAACGCACAGCGTTCGGCAATCTCATAGGGGTCAGTGGTCTGGTATCGCTCGGTATAATACTCCAGAGGGAGTTCTTCTTTGTTATTTTTAATCGGTTCCATACAGCACCTCATTTTCTATAATATTCTCTGAAATTATGCCATAGAAAACCCATTTCGTCAACGATGGTTTTTTTGGTTTCCTGCACTGTTAATCTTGGCAAACTGCCAACGGATATTGTATAATAGCGGGACAGTCAAATTTTGTATTGGGAGGATTTTTATGACAGCCGAAACAAAACGCGCCTTTGGCTATATCTGCCCCGCCTGTGGCGAGAGCGTCTATGCGGAGCGCACCGAATTTGCACTCTGTGCCGCCGCCGTTGCGGTGGTGTGCGACTGCGGAAAAAGTGAACTGACTGCGGAGAGTGATGGAAGAACTTTCCGCATTACCACCCCCTGTGGTGTGTGTGGCGAGGAACACCGCGCCGAAGTCAGTGTAGAACAAGTATTACATGGAGAGGGCGTTGGCTTGGCCTGTCCCCAGACACGACAGCTGTGTTGCTATATCGGGGATATCTACCGCGTGGAGTCCGCTCTGCGTGAGTTGGAAACCACGGTGAAAAAAAGTAAGAACGGCGAGGAAACGACCTTTACCGACAGTGTGATTATGTATGAGGTGCTGTCCGAACTGCGCGATATTATCGCGCGCGATGGTATCTCTTGTACCTGCGGTGCCAAGGGCTGTGCGATGGAGGTACATGGTGCCGCCATTGATTTGGTCTGTAACGACTGTGGCGGTCGACTGCGTATCGGCGCGGCTACGGACGAGGACCTCGACCGCCTCTGTTGCCACTATACACTAACCATCAAGGGGAATCACTGATGTTAGCGATTTGTACAGGTGGTTTCTTTATCCTACTCTTACTCTGTCTGTTATCGGGGTGGAGTGTTTCGTGGGCCTTGTTGGGGGGACTGTTCTTGTTCTGGTGGTATGGGAAACGGCAGGGCTATTCCTACCGTCAGCTGTGGGACATGGCGTGGAAAGAGTTAAAAAAAGGGTTGATTGTGGTGGTGGTCGTGTTTCTCATCGGCATCATCACAGGGCTTTGGCGCGCCAGTGGTACGATTGCCTTCTGCATTGTGCGTGGAATGGACTTGGTGACACCAAATCTCTTCTTGCTCATGGCGTTTCTGCTCTCCGCTGGGCTTAGTTATGTCTTGGGCACTTCCTTTGGTGTGAGTAGTACGATGGGTGTTATCCTAATGGCGATTGCGCGCTCTG
Organism: Oscillospiraceae bacterium; assembly: GCA_045645125.1. GTDB lineage: Bacteria > Bacillota > Clostridia > Oscillospirales > Oscillospiraceae > Pelethomonas. Next base: position 5,949 of record JAZRID010000091.1, read on the forward strand.
GCGGTGTCGACCCTGTTATTACCGCTGGTGTGATTTTGTCGGGTGTGTACTTTGGCGACCGCTGTTCACCAGCGTCCTCGGCGGCGGTTTTGGTGGCCACGGTGACGGAAACGGAACTGTACACCAATGTAAAAAATATGTTCCGTACAGGACTGCTTCCCACCTTGTTGACCATTGCTGTCTACGCGCTTCTCTCGTTTGCACACCCTATCACTGGGGTCGATGCGAGTGTGTTGGCTTCCATGACCGATGCCTTTGTCATCTCGTGGACGGCACTGCTCCCGGCTGTGGTGATGTTTATTTTGCCCCTGTGTAAAGTCCCCATTCGTATCTCCATGCTGTGTAGTCTCACTGTGGCAGGCGCGATTGCCTTTTTCCTACAGGGATTTTCTCTGGTAGAGATTCTGGCAATGGCTTGGCGCGGGTATCATGTCGAATATGAGGCATTGGAGCAGGTTTTGGGGGGCGGCGGTGTTCTCAGTATGGTAAGTAGCTATATTATCGTGTCCATCGCCAGTATGTGCGCTGGTATCCTGCGTGGTACGGGTACACTTAATGCACTAGACAGAAAGGCAACTGCCCTCGCCCGGCGGATTGGGCGATTCCCTGCGATGGTGACAGTGACGACGCTATGTGTGTCCATCCTGTGTAATCAGGCGGTGACGGTCATGTTGGGCGCACAGTTGATGCGCGGTTGCTATGAGGACAAGGAGGAACTGGCACAGGATATGGAAAATTCGGGTATTATGATTGCAGGATTGATTCCGTGGTCGATTGCCTGTAGTGTGCCCCTTGCAATGCTCGGCTCTGACCTGCGCTCGATTCCCTATGCGGTTCTGCTCTGGCTCACACCGCTCTGCTATGGACTGACCAAACGATTGTTTTATCCTGGGAGGAAATTGGCATGATAAGTTTGATTGCCGCGCGTCTGATTCCAAACTATGAGCGCACGGAGGATAAAAAAGTACGCCACGCCTACGGAGTTCTCTGTGGCGCGGCGGGGATTTTGCTGAATTTTCTACTGTTTGCAGGGAAGGCATTTGCCGGTCTTATCAGTGGGTCCGTTGCCATCACAGCCGATGCGTTCAACAATCTCTCCGATGCAGGTTCCTCGGTGGTGACGCTGTTGGGGTTCAAGCTCGCAGCGCAAAAGCCCGACCGTAACCACCCATTTGGACACGGACGCATGGAGTATATCTCTGGCCTTGTGGTGTCGATGGTGATTCTGCTGATGGGATTTGAACTGATGAAAACCTCGGTGGAGAAGATTATTACCCCACAGCCCGTGGTGTTTCGTCCGCTGATTCTTATCATTCTTATCGCTTCGGTGGCAGTGAAGTTTTACATGGCATCGTATAACCGTGCCATTGGCAAGCGGATTGGCTCGGCGGCGATGCTTGCCACAGCGACCGACAGCTTGAGTGATTGTCTGGCGACCACCGCCGCCCTGTTGAGTACGCTGGCAGGCCATTTTCTCTCGCTTAGCATCGACGGTTGGTGCGGTGTGGTGGTAGCGTGTTTTATCCTCTGGGCAGGTATCAACGCGGTCAAAGAAACCATCGACCCCTTGCTCGGCCAACCACCTACGCAGGAATTTGTAGACGAGGTGGAACGACGGGTTCTCTGCCATCAGGGTATTACAGGGATTCACGACTTAATTGTACATGACTACGGCCCTGGCAGACGCTTTATCTCCCTCCATGCCGAGGTCAGTGCCGATGGCGATATGCGGACCCTCCACGATATTATTGATACGGCGGAGCGAGAATTATGTGAGGAGATGGGGTGTCTGGCCACCATCCACATGGACCCGTTGGAGCAAAATGATACGCTCACGATGCAGACACGCGAGCGTGTAGCGACCATCGTACGGCTGATTGACCCCTCCATTACCATCCATGATTTTCGTATGGTCACTGGTCCGACCCATACGAATGTAATTTTTGATGCGGTCGTACCGCACAGCTGTCCCCTGACAGACCGCGAGTTGAGTGCGCGTATCGCGGACGGTGTCCGCGCTCTGGATGGAAATTACTTCGCTGTCGTCAATATTGAAAAGAGTTTTGTTTGATTTTGCCAAAAATGTGGCGGAATTGTTGCAATTAAATTATAAGTGTTGTATGATTGTGGTACAGTTGTCTTGGTATAACGGCAAACTAAATTGGAGTTGGAGGAGTATCGGATGAACGAAAAAACAAAAATGCGCAATCCGCTGTCCCACCATGGTATTTACCGCTTGATGATTATCCTGACCTATGCGGTGTCTGGTGCCTTTCTCGTCAAGAATTTATTGGGCGGTGATATGGTCGGCGCAGGTGTGGTGGGTGGTGTTCTGCTAGTATTAACCATCATACTGGGGATAATGATTGGATTAAAGGTGAAACCAGAGGTTCGTCATGCTCTGGTGGCCGCCAGCTTAATTGTAATTGTCTTTCTGATTGGTCTGACCACGGGTACATACTACAGCGAAGATTTTTGTTTGTATCTGGCGGTCATCGGCTTAACGGGTCTGTACTTAAAACCTGTGTATGGTTGGGTTCAGCTGGTGCTATCCGATGTCTTTTTGGTCATTCAATTTATCGCACACCCAGAAAAGGCCGACCCACTTCCGCAGTTTATCATGTGTATGCTTACCTTTACGCTGGCGGCGGTTCTGTTCTGCCTGGTCATCACGCGCGGTAGCTCCTTTATTGCACGCAGTCGTATGCGTACCGAGGAGGCGGAGGGTCTCTTGGGTGCGATGAACAACATCGGACGCAAGTTGGAGCAAAATTTCCGCAACAGCGATGTGCGGATGCGCTCGCTGGAGAGTGCCAATGAGCAGATGCGCGATAACGCAGATATCCTGCAACAGAGCAGTGAGAATATCGCCTCGGATGCCTATGAGGTTTCGGCATCCTGTGACAATGCGCGCATCTATATGCAGGAAACTGAGCAAAATATCCAGAAGCTCAACAGCGATGTCCATGGGTTTGAGGAAGTTCTGGCCGCCAATCAGCGGAATATGGCGCAGATGAGTACCCAGATGAATACCGTGAAGAAAGATATTGACGAAACCGCCAATTTCTTCCGTGTCCTGACGGAGCAGATGACGAAAATCTCTGTTGCGACGGAGGAAATCAATCAAATTGCAAGCAATACGGGTCTGTTAGCAGTCAATGCCTCCATTGAAGCGGCGCGTGCTGGAGCCGCTGGCAGAGGTTTTGCCGTGGTCGCTACCAATGTCCGCGAGTTGGCGGTCAGTAGTACCCAGTGTTCCAATGAGGTCGCGGACTTAGTGTCCAATATGCAGACTCAGATTAGCAATACCAGTCGCCAGTTGTCCGACAGCGCAGAGGCGATTGCAGATTCGTTGCAGACGCTGATGAGCTTTCAGGACGGCTTCTCGGAGTTGTTAGAACAGTTCAAGTCTCTGTATGGAAATATCGAGGCGCAGAACCAGAGTGTTGCACAGGTGTCTACCATCTTTGAGGGCTTGAAAGACCGTGTTGCGACAATGAGTGAAAATTCCGACCAAAATCAGTCCAGTGTGGAGTCCATCGCCCAGACCATGCGTATCTACCGCGAGAATATCGCCGCTGTAATTCATGACAACCGCAATATTCAGGAGTTGTCCGAGAATATGCTGACCATCTCGCAGTCAGGTGTGCAGGACGAAGGAAATACATAAACACATAGGAAAAGGGAGTGTTGCAAAATATCGCAACGCTCCCTTTGATTATGAAAAAAGGCCCCCTCTGATGAGGGAGCCTTTTGATTAAGTACGATTAAATCTCCAGGTAGGAGTCGGCGTACAGGGTGTTGTTCTTGATGATGTCGCAGGACTTGATGGTCTCCATCAGACGCAGGTCGTTGGGGTTGACGATAGCGGAGGTCAGACCCTGCATCATGCACATAGCCAGCATTGCGCTGTCCATGATGGGACGGATGTGCTTGGGCATACCGTTGGAGTTGTTGGACAGACCACCAGTGGACTTCAGACCCTCGTCGGAGAACATCTTGATAGCATTCAGGACATCCATCTGCTTGTCCTGCATACCCTTGATGACCAGGAACAGGGGGTCGAACCACAGGTCGTCGGAATCCATACCCTTGCTGATACCACGATCCAGCATGTTGTGGCAGTGGTGCATACGCTCCTCGTTGTCCTTAGCGATACCGTCGGCAGAGCACAGAGCGAAGACGATAGCGTCGTTAGCAGCAGCCAGGTCGATGAACTCGATACGGGAACCAGCGTCAGCGGAGTTGACGATGGGCTTACCGTTGGTGCGGTTGTAGACGCTGATACCGGCCTCGATAGCAGCCATGTTGGCGGTATCCAGAGCCAGAGGCACGTTGTTGAAGTTCTGCTGCAGCAGCTGGACAGCCCACTTCATCAGCTCGGGACCGTTGGACTCGGCGGGGCCGATGTTGACATCCAGGTAGGTAGCGCCGGCAGCGATCTGCTCAGCAGCACGCTTCAGGATGGGAGCCTCATCATAGGTATCCATAGCCTTACGGATGACGGGGGAGATGCAGTGGATACGCTCACCGATGGTGACGAACTTCTGGCTGGAAGGATCGTAACCGCCGTAGGTAACGGGCTTCTCGTCGAT
>JAZRID010000092.1:0-7190 GCA_045645125.1 Oscillospiraceae bacterium
GTGACCTCGATGCAGTTTTTGCCCAACACTATCTGGCGTTGGTGTGCGCGCCTGGTTTTACAGACTTTCGACAAATTAAGGCGCGTGTATGGATGAACCTCGTGCGACTGTATCGGGATGCCAATGAGCCAGAATTGGCGAATCTTGCGGAACAAAAGGCGTTGGAAGCATACGACACCGTATATCGGGAGGTCGATTTGACGGAGGGACAGGAACAGCGTCTTTGTCTGATGGAGGCAGGTATCCTGTATGCCCGTGGCGATAAACGCGCTGCGCGTGAGTGGGCCATCCGTGTCCGAAATAGTTCTCACGGTGCGGGGGCATACTGGAATCTGGCAGAGCAGTTGATTCAAGATGTCCGTGCGGAGATGGAAATGGAGAAACCATGAAGAAAATGAAAAGAGGAGCATTGCGGACGAACCTTTGCAATGCTCCTGTTGTTATGTGAGAGGGGTTATTCGTTTATCAGTTGAGAGAAGTTGTATAGCATTTGGGCGACTTGGGCGCGCGTAACTTTTTCCTGTGGCTCCATGATACTACCAGTGCCCTTCATAATGCCACGGTTATTTGCCCAGACCATCGCTGTCATGGCCCAAGGACTTACAATGCTGTCATCATCGCCAAAGAGGTGAGGGGATGCGACCTGGCCGACGCTGACATCCATACCGATGTGTTTGGCGTAGCGATAGAGGAACACGGCAATCTGCTCGCGTGTGACAGGGGTATTTGGACTAAAGAAGCCGTCAGACACGCCCTGTACGATGTCATTTTCTGTTGCCCAAGCGACATAGCCACTGTAATAACTGCCAGGGACGACATCTGAAAACGCAGGCGTTTCATCGACGGTGTTCTCTACACCTGCCATACGGCCCAGTACGGTCACAAACATGGCGCGAGTCATTGACTGTTCGGGCGCGAAGCTGGTGTTCGTGACACCGTTGAAATAGCCGTTGGTGACAACATATTCAATGGCCGAATAATACCACTGACTAGGCATGACATCGGTGAAGCGCGACATATCCACGGCATTTTCTGCGCGCGCGACAGTAGGGGACAGCAGGAACAGCGCGAGGGATAGGAGCATAGCCGACAGACGGCAAGCCAGTTTATTAGTACGCATGAAAATTTCCTCCTTTGTCGTTGATGATAGTACACGAGAGAAGTGATACGGCTGTGGATAGGTTTTTGGAGAATTCTCCTACAGTATACTACGATTTGGCAGGGAATGCAAGATACTATCGCTGGGAATTGGGGCGGCTATTGTGCAGATTCACGGAGGAATATGGGCATGGTATTGTTAAAAAACACAAAAATGGGATGGGTTTCTGACAATTTATTGACAAGGGTAATAGCACGGTTGTATAATTGCTCCAAGACCGTTGGTACAAATAGAAACTGGCGGAAAAGTTGAAAAGGAGAAGAAAAGATGAAAAAGATTTTAGCTCTCATTCTGTCCCTCGCAATGATGCTGATGCTTGCCGCTTGTGGCGGCGGTGGCGGCGACAAGAAAGTTGTCGGTGTGGCAATGCCCACCCAGTCCTCCGAGCGTTGGATTAACGACGGTGCCAACATGGAGAAGCAGCTGAAGGCCCTCGGCTATGATGTTATTCTGCAGTACGCAGAGGACGATGTCCAGATGCACGTTTCCCACATTGAGAACATGATTTCTCAGGGCGTTGATTGCTTGGTTATCGCTTCCATCGACTCCGTTGCTCTGACTGGTGTTGAAGCGCAGGCCAAAGAAGCTGGTATTCCCATCATCGCTTATGACCGTCTGCTGATGCAGACCGACGCTGTTTCCTACTACGCTTCCTTCGATAACGAGGGCGTGGGTCGCGCCATCGGCGAGTACATTGAGAAGGCTAAGGATTTGGCCAACACCACCGAGACCTTCACCATCGAGTTCTTCATGGGTTCCCCCGACGATAACAACGCTGTCCTGCTGCACAAGGGCGTGATGAGCGTTCTGCAGAAGTATCTGGACAACGGCACTCTGGTCTGCAAGACCGGCCGTACCTCCTTCGAGGATACCTGTATCCTGCGCTGGAGCCAGGAGACTGCCCAGCAGTGGTGCGAGAACTATCTGGCTACCTACTATGCTGATGAGGACCTCGACATCTGCTGTACCGCATTCGACGGCTTCGCTTACGGCTGCCGTTCCGCTCTGGAAGGTGCTGGCTACCAGGTTGGCGTGAACTGGCCTCTGATTACCGGTCAGGATGCTGAGCTGATGGCTACCAAGAACATCATCTCCGGTCACCAGACCATGTCCATCTACAAGGATACCCGCCTGCTGGCTGAGAAGTGCGTTACCATGATTAAGGCCGTTCTGGAAGGTGACAAGCCCGAAATCAACGACACCACCACCTATGACAACGGTGTGTTTGTGGTTCCCTCCTACCTGTGCACCCCCGTTGCTGTTGATGTCACCAACTACGAGGAAATCATCATTGGCGGCGGTTACTACACTGAGGCACAGCTGCAGGGTTAATCTCCCGACGCTAGTCTAGTTTAGTCTAAATTTTCCGCAAGAGGCGGCGGCACTGCCGCCGCCTCTTTTCTTTTCCGCACGCGGTCTGTGAGAAAGCTTTTCTAACAGATTGTCTATCTTGTAAGAAGGAGTTGAAAGAATGTCAGAATACATCTTGGAAATGAAGCATATCACCAAGGAATTTTCCGGCGTGAAAGCACTGGACGATGTCAATCTGAAGGTGAAAAAGGGTGAGATTATGGCAATCTGCGGCGAAAACGGCGCAGGTAAGTCCACCCTGATGAATGTTCTCTCCGGAACTTATCCGTATGGCAGTTACACCGGCGATATCGTGTATAACGGTGAAATCTGCCAGTTCAAAAACATCCGCGAAAGTGAAGCCAAGGGTATCGTCATCATCCATCAGGAGTTGGCACTGAGCCCCTACCTCTCCGTAGCGGAGAATGTTTTCATCGGCAATGAGCGTCTGAAGATGCGTGGTGTGATTGACTGGACCACCACCAGACGCGAAGCCAAAAGCCTGCTGGCCCGTGTGGGTCTGGAGGATGAAAATGTCAATGTTCCCGTCAATACCTTGGGTGTCGGCAAACAGCAGTTGATTGAGATTGCCAAGGCACTGGGTAAGAAGTGCGACCTGCTCATCATGGACGAGCCGACCGCCGCACTGAATGACCGTGAGTCTGCCCAGCTGTTGGAGTTGATGCTCCAACTCAAGGCACAGGGCATCACCTGTATTATTATCTCCCACAAGCTCAACGAGATTAGCTATGTCGCTGACTCTATTACGATTATCCGTGATGGTCACACCATTGAAACCATCGAAAAGGGAAAAGATGACTTCTCGGAGGAGCGCATCATCAAGGGCATGGTCGGCCGTGAGTTGACCAACCGCTACCCCAAGCGCGAGAATTGTCCCATCGGTGATCTCATCTTCGAGTTGAAAAACTGGAATGCGTACCACCCAGAGGATTCCAACCGCCAGATTCTGAAAAATGTCAATATTCAGGTGCGCGCTGGTGAAGTCGTTGGTCTGGCTGGTCTGATGGGTGCTGGTCGTACCGAGTTGGCTATGACGGTATTCGGCAAGAGCTATGGTCAGAAAATTTCTGGTACCGTGAAGATGAACGGAAAAGAAGTCGACTTGAAAAATGTCGGAACTGCTATCGAGAACAAACTGGCCTATGTGTCCGAGGACCGCAAGGGCAATGGTTTGGTGCTAACCGACACCATCAAGTTCAATATGTCCCTTGCTGCCCTGAAGAAGTTCTTCTCTAAGAACGGTATTGTGGACCAGAACAAGGAGGTACTCAAGGCGGAGGAGTACCGCAAGAAAATCAATGTGAAAACGACCTCCATCAATCAGGCGGTTGGTTCTCTCTCTGGTGGTAATCAGCAGAAGGTCGTTCTGGCGAAGTGGATGCTGACCGAGCCAGATGTCCTGATTCTGGACGAGCCGACCCGTGGTATTGATGTCGGTGCGAAGTATGAAATTTACTGCGTCATCAACGAACTGGCGAAGGCTGGTAAGGCTATCATCATCATTTCCTCGGAGATGCCCGAAATTATTGGTACTTGTGACCGTACTTATGTTATCAACGAAGGTGCAATTGCTGGCGAACTGTCTGGCGATGCCATCACCCAAGAAGCCATCATGTCCTGCATTATGGCACACAACAGAAAGGAAAAGGTGGAAGTATAATGGCTAACAACACCAAGAATACTCTGAAAAAACCTGGTATCAAGCTCAATCTGGGACAATACGGCATTATGATTATGCTGGTTGTCGTGTACATCCTGTTTGCATTTATCACTGGCGGTAAGACCCTGACACCTATCAATATCAATAACCTAATCATGCAGAACGGTTATGTTGTTATCCTCGCAACTGGTATGTTGCTGTGTGTTCTGACAGGTAATGTCGACCTCGGTGTTGGTTCTGTCGTTGCATCCTGCGGTGCAGTTGCTGGTACCCTTATCGTAGACTTTGGTTGGAGTACGCCCATGGCAATGTTGGGCGCACTGGCTGTCGGTGTGGTGTTCGGTGTGTTTGTCGGATTCTTCGTCGCTTACATCGATATTCCTCCCTTTATCGTTACCCTCGCTACCATGCTGATGGGTCGTGGCTTGTGCTATGTTATCCTGCAGGCACAGACCAAGGGTCCCCTGCCTGCCGATTACAACTGGATTAGTACCGGCTTCCTGCCTGCTATCCGTGTCGGAGAAGGCGCACTCAACGCTGGTAAGGGTTTTGATTTGATTACGATGTTGGTCGCCGTTGCCGTTTCTGCCCTGTTTGTCTTCAGCGATTTCAAGAGCGTCTCAACCGCCAAGAGAAATAACCTGCCTGTCGCTCCCGCTTGGCAGACTATCCTCAAGAATGTTCTGTTGGTTGCCGTTATCATGTTCTTCTTCTGGAAGTTGGCTTGCTACAACGGTATTCCCGTTATGTTGGTTCTGATGGCTGTGATTGTTGCCATCTACCACTTCATCACCACCAAGACGGTCGCTGGTCGCCAGATTTACGCCATGGGTGGTAACGCCAAGGCCGCGCGTCTGTCTGGTATCGACACCAGAAAGGTGTTCTTCTGGGTCTATACCAACATGGGTTTCCTCGCCGCTGTTGCTGGTATCGTCCTGTCTGCTCGTAACCAGTCCGCTACTCCCAAGGCTGGTGATGGCTTTGAGATGGACGCTATCGCATCCTGCTACATCGGTGGTGCGGCGACTTCTGGTGGTAGTGGTACTATCATCGGTGCCGTTATCGGTGCATTCATCATGGGTATTCTGAACAACGGTATGTCCATCGCAGGTTACGATACCAATGTGCAGAAGGTCGTTAAGGGTCTGGTTTTGCTGGGTGCTGTTACCTTCGACCTGGTTTCCAAGCGCAAGAAGAAGTAAGTTTAGAGAAGTAAGGGGACTGCTATGAAACATCGTGAAGTATCCAAACCGCCACAGGGTTCGTTGCTTCTGCGCCTGCTGGGTGGTGGCTATCTGCTGTATCTCGCATATGGCCTGATTGACGCGGCGCGCAACAGTCTCCTTTATACTGCTGCGCTGGCATTGTTCGCATCGATGGGCGTTGTGTTGCTTGTCCACTCAGGTGTGAAGCTCTACCGAAAAGAGTTTACGCGTCCGAATGATGCCACGCAGAATGATACCACAACACATGAGGAGGAATCTGATGAACAATAACACTGCAATCCTTGGCATCGAGCTGGGTTCTACCCGTATCAAGGCAGTTGCCATCAATGCTGCACACGCTCCCATCTCCTCTGGGGACTATACTTGGAAAAGTAGTTATGAAAACGGTGTCTGGACCTACTCTCTCGACGAGGTATGGACAGGGCTGAAACAGGCACTCTCTGGTGTAGAACACCGTGATACCATCGGGGCGATGGGTGTCAGTGCTATGATGCACGGCTATCTCGCCTTTGACAAGGACTGGAATCTCTTGGTGCCGTTCCGCACTTGGCAGAATACCATCACGGGACAGGCGGCGGAGGAGCTGACCGCACTGTTTGGATTTAATATCCCACAGCGTTGGAGCATTGCCCACCTGTATCAGGCAGTTCTGAACGGGGAGGAACATATTAACAATATCGCCCATATCACAACACTGGCTGGCTATGTCCACTATATGCTGACAGGCGTGAATGCCATCGGCGTGGGTGAGGCCTCTGGTATGTTCCCCATCGACAGTGAGAAGAACAACTACGACGAGGAGATGCTCGTCAAGTTTGAGAAACTGGTGGAGAGTCGCAATCTGCCGTGGAATATCCGCGAGGTGTTGCCTGCCGTGCTGATGGCAGGTGACGAGGCTGGTGTGCTGACCGAGGCAGGTGCGGAGAAACTGGGCGGTCTGCTGGCTCCTGGCATCCCCTTTGCCCCTGCGGAGGGCGATGCTGGTACTGGCATGACAGCCACCAATGCGGTTGCCCCTAGAACAGGTAATGTCAGTGCAGGAACTTCCATTTTCTCGATGGTGGTTCTCGAAAAACAACTCTCCAAAGTCTATGAGGAGATTGACATGGTGACGACCCCCACGGGTAAACCAGTCGCGATGGTACATTGCAACAACTGCACCAACGATACGAACGCATGGGCAGGTGTACTACAAGAAACTGCCGAGCTGTTTGGTGCTACCCCCTCCGCTGGAGAACTGTATACCAAGTTGTACGAAAAATCTCTGGAGGGTGATGCAGACTGTGGTGGTGTACTGGTCTGCAACTATATGGCTGGTGAGGGCGTGACCCACATGGATTCGGGTCGCCCGATGGTCGTGCGCCGTCCGAATAGCAACTTTACCCTCGCGAATTTCTTCCGCGCACAGCTCTATTCCACCATGTCCACGCTGAAAATCGGCATGGATATTCTGGCCAAGGAGAATGTCGCGATTGACTCTCTCACGGGTCACGGCGGTCTGTTCAAGACTCCTGTGGTCGGTCAAAAGTATATGGCTGCCGCCTGTAATGCTAGTGTCACCTGTATGGAAACCGCTGGTGAGGGTGGTCCCTACGGTATGGCACTGCTTGCCGCCTATCGTCTGCACAAGGCAGAGGGGGAGAGCTTGGAGGACTATCTGAACCGCTATGTCTTTGCCGATGTCAAGGGTTCTACCCTCGCACCCGACAAGGCCGATGTGGACGGTTTTAACGCATATCTCACGCAGTATACCGCGCTTCTCGATGTGGAGCGC
>JAZRID010000093.1:0-2045 GCA_045645125.1 Oscillospiraceae bacterium
ATGCCTCCACCTGTTCCAGTGTGGGTACACTTCTGCTTTTCTCTGTCTCCATAGAGGGATATAGAGAGTAATAACATTCGTTCTCTATCTTATTCTCTTTCTTATTCTCTATCTCTATCTTATTCTCTTTCTCTCTCTTGCTTCGGCTTTGCTTCGCGTTTGCTTGCGGTTTGCTTTCCGTATCTGCGTCCCCAGTGTCGGCAGACTGCTGACGCAATCCGCCCTTTTTCCCACTGACCGCTTTCCGTCTGCTCGCCTCCAGATTTGGCTTGACCAACGCAAATGCAATGGCGACCGAATCCGACAGCGCATCCATATCTGGCTCCGTGCCGAATAGCGCGTAGGCACAGATGGCATCATACGCATCCGCACGGTCTGCCTTTTTCTTGATTCTCCGCAGGGCATGATAAAAACTCTCGTAAAAAGTAAACTGACTGCGATTCTCCATGTTTCGTTCCTCCCAAACTTCTGTTTTTTTAAGTTCCTTATGTTTTCTTTAAGTTCATAGTAGAGGAGCGATTTCTGTTTGTCAATCCGCGCAGGGCAAGTCGGCACGAGATGGCATAGTGGGAGATAGAAAAACCGCCGTGGTATCAAAAAACACCATGGCGGTTCTGTTTTTTAGAACAAGTTTAAGTTGTCATTCCTTGGTGCAACAGGGCGAGAATTTGCCGTTTAGAACTTATCTGCCAACACAGCGTTTGCACTGTTGATAGCGGTTTCTACTGCGGTCTTGTTGATGGTGTTCATGCTGTTCTCGCGTTCACTCTTGAGAACAAATTCCACCTTACACATATCATAGAGCAGACCTACCAGAAGAACCGTGTTTTCTGTGCGTCTCTTTTCTTCCAGCGTGAAAAAATTCCAATCCGCGTGTCCAAATCTGGTGAGTATCTTCAAACTCATTAAGTGATTTTGATATACCGTATTAACCTGAGAAAGTGTTGTATAGTATCTATCTGCGGTGGAACGCAAATCACCAAGATACTTGCAGATGGTGTTGATTTTTCTTTCTGCTCCTCTCATTTGTACCCATGCTTCATCCGCCTTATCCGACAACTTTCCGCCTGTGAAATTGCAGATGATTCCGCCAACCAACAAGCCAACACCCAATGTTGCCGCACCAACAGAAACCTCTTTGATTTTCTCTCCATCATACCGCTGAAGTGTAACACCATTCTTGGTATACGCTGCAAAAGTCGGCCGATTTTTAATTTTTTCAAACACATCCGAGAACTCACTGAAGCTGTGCAGAATGTCAAGCTCCAACTTTCCGAGCTTGTCCATCGCTTGGGTCGTTTTTTCGTTTTCACTCTCAAACTTAGCCATGTTTTTTGCGTGATGACTTTCTATAGACTCCATGGTGTCGTTTGCCTCTTTCCTCTTTTTGACCCCGTTTGTTGTTACACCTACGCCAGCCACCCCTGCAACGACCGCCGTGCCCTTTAATGCCATTGGAACTAACAAAATCGGTAACGGCATAACAAGTCCTCCTTATTGTTTTTTTAATATTTTACAGCACGCATAATTGCGCTGTATATATTCTTCATAACTGAGTGTATCCTTAAAAAAGGCATCATAGCCCTCCTCTATTCGACATATCAACGGCCTTTCGTCGTAAATAGAGCACTCGTTTCCTTCCAAAAATTTACAAACACCATCTCCGCTATGTAGTCCACGATAGATGGGATATCGATGTAAATTTCTGCAACATTGACCACATTTATCACACTGAAACATTATTGAAACTCCAATACTGCTGTAGCATCGTTCATAAAGTCCTCAAACACTACGCTCTAAGGTAAGGCAAGCCCAAGTGCGCTGTACTTTTGTTTATCGTTAAAATTATACGATATAAACGATTAAAATGCAATATTTTTTTGAAGTATAATCTACGAAGAACACAAGTAAAGAGGTGCATATAGTGAAAGATATTCTTGTAGCTATCACTGCATATCGAGAAGAACGCGGTTGGTCAGAGTATCAATTGGCGGAACGCTCAGGTCTACCACAATCTACCATATCTTCTTGGTATCGCAAAAACA
>JAZRID010000094.1:0-3821 GCA_045645125.1 Oscillospiraceae bacterium
GACTGTTGATACTGCGTACTCCTTTCATTCGTGCCAGCATCGCTTCCAGTTTCGATGACACCTCCATTTCCACCACACGAGGTGAACTGTTTGGCAAACTGAAGCTGACTGTCAGCGACGGATTTACACGTGACGGATGCAGCCTGACGGGTAGCAGCGGCAACAGTGCTACTCCCACCAGTGCCATACACAGGAATCCTACTATCAGTGTAAACGAGGATGTTCGGATGGATTTATTCATATTATCTCTGTTTGCAACAATTATTTGAAATGTCCAACAACAATCCAATCATTTTCCAAATAATCCTTTGTGTTTGAATTTTGAAGAATCTTTAAGAATGGATAGCGCTCAACTTCTGAATCTGTAACAGGTAATAAGGAGTTCTCTATATTCCCAGCTAAGACAAACCCTGCAAAACTATTATCATATCCAGTTGTATATATTGGAGAACTCAGAATACTGCTATATGGATTCCTTATTTTGTTGAATCTGTATGTGCATTCTTCAATTTTGTCATAAATAATAAACCTTGAATCACTGGGCCTCAGCAAAATAAAGTCTTGAGTAATACTCAAACTACCTATATAATATATTCTTTTGTGCTCATGTATCATCTTCAATATCTTACGTAAATCTTGTTCTTGCAGCATCTCTTTTGACATATTTTTCTCTGCAAAATCAAATCCGACTAGAGGAGTAATCTTTTCATTTTCACATCTGTATATGTTATAATTCATAGGATTTGTCAGGTATAAAGAATCGTTATATTCTATTATGCCTCCCCCATTTTGCAGAACGATGTTTGGCCGTTTATCCTCAAATCTATAATGGCTGTGCCGCTTACCATTCCTATATACAGATGCAATAGTATCTGAATAAATGTTTCGATATACGGCTATGTCCCCATTCCGTAAAAGACAAATGTCAGTTCCGTCACAGACTTTTTGTTGAGATATAAAATCCCCACAACAAGAATAGGTCAACACCTTTTGCTCATTACTACAATATAACAGGACATCTCCGTTTGCAGCAACTTCAAAATCCGTAATTTTTGAATATTCACCTGGCCCCATTCCTACATGGTTAATTTCAGTATGTAACATTCCTTCTTTGTTTATAATCAGGATACGTTCTTGGTCTAAAATATAAATCAGAGAATCGAATGTTAAAACTTTGTCACAAGTTCCTAAGAGAATTTTATTATCTCTAATAGGAATCAAACAGTCAATGCCAATGAATTTTTCTATTATCTCATTACCTGCATTGATTGCGTTATCAACTTTAATAATAGGATATTCTTTGGAACTATCACTACAGCCATAAACTGTAGTGATAACCAATATAATGAAGAATATCAATTTTTGTTTTCTTCCCAATTTCCACATGTTGTCTTTGTTCCATTTAAATCTGCATAACAAATATCGTCCTTTTTCCTTGTGAGTTCACAATAAGTGATAACATCGGTACACTCTCTTGTATATTCGATTTTGATACCATTTTCACCTATCTCAGCTTTAGTTGACATCCTTTCTATTGTTTCCGTTTCATTTTTGTATCTTGGTCTTTCGTTCGGATATTCTCCTGTATCATTCGCCAACGCCTCAATATTCGCCAACGCCAAATCCGAAAGTTTCATTTCTGCCGAACTTTCATACATATTATACCCTGCAAACAGAGCTGTAGCAATAGCTACTGTACCAATAATTTTCTTATTCATATCAATATTCTTTTTATGTTTATAATTTAAGAAATTCAATTCGTGTCGATTTTTCAGATTAGTGAGTGTGACACTTTCACTCGCTTGCAATCAAATGGTATCCCATAAATTGCTTTTTATTATTTTTTCTTTGTACTTTTGCCGTGGTTTTCGATAACCACCTTTCACCTCCTTTCTGGTTAGGTGAGAGGTTGGGATGGGAAGGACTTTGTTTGAAGGACTTCAGGCTTCCCGTCCCTTTTCTCTCTATTATATTATGAATTCATTTTATTTCTTTCCCTTTTTCAAAGTCAAACAATGTCAAGCGGCGGATTTTGTAGTAACTTAGCCAGTAGTTTCTCAGCGCAGCAATGTAGTTCTTTTGGGCTGCATCCTTGCGGTTCAGTGCCATTGACAGGCTGTTGATGTCCGATTGTCCGATGATGAATCGTGCACGCGTATCCTCATAAGCCGATTCCGCCAATTTGCGTGCTTCCTCTGCACTTTGTATAATACCTCCTTGCACATTGAAGTCGTTTACTGTCATAATGACCTCCTCTTCTATGCTCTGTTCGTTTTGACGTGCCGAGGTTTCCACTACACTCAAGTTGTTCTTTGCCATGTTATACCGTCCTTTCCTCACCCCCCAGTCTATCAATGGTATGGACACATTCACAGCTACCATATCTTGCTGCAAAAGGTTTTGCCACACATGACTGAATTCATCTGCCACTTGGTTGAATCCCACACTTGCATTTACACTCACATTGAAGTTACTCTCTTTTCGAGTACGGTCAACGGTGCGTTGGTTCTCCAGTATGTTCTGTCGCAAACTCAATAACTGAGGATTGTTTTTTCGTGCTTGTACCAGTGCATCATCTACCGATATGGTTTCAAAATGTGGTCGTTCGGGTAAGACTATATGTAATTTCTGATTCTTGTCAATGTTCAGGAATGAGGCCAATTGGAACATGGCTCTTTTCAATGTAATTTCACAGTTTCGTAGGGTGTTCCGTGCATTCACCACATCTAATTCCAGTGTCAATAGGTCCGACTTGGATATCGCTGCAATCTTGTTTCGTTCACGTCCAATGCCGCACAACGTGTCACACGATGCCAGATTTTTCACTGCCAGTTCATGTTCAGCTTGCGCCTGTACCAAGGTGAAGAAGTAAGTGATAGCCTCTTCTGATACCTGTTCCAGGTTATAGATTAGCTCCTTTTGCTTCTTTTCATATTTAAGTGGTTCTATCAGTTTGTCCCATTTGAAATCGTTGTATCCTACCAGATTTTGTGAATAACCGATACGAAAGGGTACGGAAGTGAACTGTGAGTAGGTATCTGCTCCAAAATAGCGCAGATAGTCTAGGTTTGTTTCCATATACAGTGTTCCTCCAGTCCAGTCCACATTCTGTTTCACAGACAGTCCTCCCGATGCGTAGTATGATTGTTGTGTACGATACACATCACGGTCGCTTCCCGAGTCATATCGCTGTACAATTCGGCGATTATATTGTGCAGGGGTTAGGTTCAGTGTCAAACTGGGTAATCGTTCAGCTTTGAACGCCCTATATTCCCAATATCCTGATAAGTAAGAACTCTCAGCTCGGATGGCCGACAACGAACTGTCCGCAGCGATGCTGATTGCATCGTCCAACGTCAAACGCAACTCCTGTGCTTGTACAGAGGTGAATGATAAAAGTATCATACACATCAAAGAGAATTTTGTACATTTCATATCAAATCCATATATCAGTAAAAAAAATATCTACTCCCCTCCATTCAGTGAGGGGCCGGGGGTGGGTCTCCCTCTATATATTCCCCAATACACCAGCGGAATCACAAACAGACTCACCAGTGTTCCCACACTCATGGTTGCTATCATGGCAATGGCCAATGGAGTTTGCAACTCCGAACCTAGGTCGTGTGTAAAGAGCAATGGTACCATGGCAAGGATAGTGGTCAGTGAGGTCATGATGATGGAACGCAGTCGTCGTGTTCCTGCTGTATGGATAGCCTCCATCAGGGGGACTCCCTCCTTACGCAATACATTTATCATATCCAGTTTTAGGATTGAGTCATTGATGATAATACCACAACTGACTACTATACCGATGGCACTCA
>JAZRID010000095.1:0-8302 GCA_045645125.1 Oscillospiraceae bacterium
CACCTCCTTGGCTCACAGAACGACATGGCTACGATCCGACTTCACTTAACCTTGTCTATCCCTGTTTCACCACCACCTATGCCGACGAAGAAACCGTCCGCAACTGCTATGCACTAAGTCGTCAGCTGTTCGAGAACATCAATCTGCGTGAAGCACTGGCAAAGCCTGTTGCCGAGCAGGTGGACGCGTTCCGCGCACTGGTGGATAGCTATGCACAAGAAATCTCCGTTGCTTTCGACCGCCAAGAGAACGGCTATGCCTACGCTGGTGAATACTTGCCCCTCAAAGTCCTGACCACCTATGCAAAGCTCGTGATAGACCACGATTATGATGATTTTTACCGTGCGTCCCAAGAGAAGTACGGCAATTATTCTCTCGATTATTTCTCTACTTATAAAAAAATCTTTGATACGGTGGATATTATCAACGAGGAAATTACCTCTGCGGTGGAAAACTTCGGTTTAGAGAAGGAAGCAGGGCTTGTAACAATCAACTGGCTCTGTGGGGAAAGTGCAATCAAGCGTTCTGGTAGAGCGCAAGACAACCGCTATATTCCTTCTCCTACACAGCCAAATGTCTATGTTACGCAGATAGATGCGTATTTGCATGAATATTTCCATCATCTTGAAAATCTTCTGAATCCCAATCTTGGTCAATGTTGGCAGTCACAGGCTTTCTGTGAATTGGGACGCTCCCATAGTTACCACTCACAATACAGTATGGAATATCCTGCAACGCACAATGAACAATGGAGTAATTTGTTCTACGATTGTACAGGACGCGCTTATGAACCAGGGGCGGATGATTATTTTGAAATGTATGATATTCTAACCTATATTTGCAATGAGTATAAACTGGATTATTTGAATGGCAGAAACCCTGTCAATTCCTTTACGCGTTATCTGCGTGATTTGTATGGAGAGGATACCACCTATCAGTTAATGCTGTTCCCCGATACGATGGAGTCTGTCACAGGCAAGACATGGGAGGAGCAGGAGGCCGACTGGTTGCAGTATATGGCAGAGAAGTTCGAGGGCGTGGAAATCCCTGCGTGGGTTTCTGAGGAACAGGAGTAACCGCACAGTAGTCCGAGCATAGCAGAGAGGGGTGTTGCCGATGTTGCAACACCCCTTTTTTAAGATTTGTTTCGGACAAACGCATATGGGTATCGCCATCACATCCAGATGGAGAACAGTCGCAGAAATTTCTCCACCACGCGCTTCCAGCGAGGGCGTTTCTTCCACTGTTCCAACTGTAACCGTTCGCTTCGTGCCATAACGCGCTCCATATCTGTTTTCAGGTCGGCAATAGCATCGACACCGTACAACATCACACCACACTCGTAGTGGAGCTTAAAACTGCGGTAGTCCATATTGACCGTTCCCACCATCGCAACCTCGCCATCCGCGACAAAACTTTTCGCGTGGAGGAACCCGGGGGTGAACCGATAAATTTTGACACCATGCGACAGCAAAGTTTCGTAGTAAGAGCCAGCCACAATATCGGTATATTTGTGGTCGGGAATCCCAGGCAACAGCAGACGCACATCCACACCGCTGTCGGCCGCCATACACAGCGCACGCACCACGCAGTCCTCCACTGCAAAGTACGGTGTCGTTAGCCAGATATAGTCGTGTGCGTTGTGGATGCACTGCAAAAACATATCCTCGGCGGGGTCGTCTGGGTTGTTGATAGGGCCATCCGCAAACGGCTGACACCAACCCGTACTACGGCGGTCCTCATAGGGGCGGTAGTAGTCGTGCTCGTTCGGTAACTTGTTGCCCAACATCTCCCACATATGGATGAAACGGCCCGTTAATCCCCAAGCACCCGGCCCATCCAACAGAATACCGCAGTCTTTCCACTCGCCAAAGCGACGAATTAACCCTGCGTACTCGTCTGCCAGGTTGACACCGCCTGTGTAGGCATACTGGCCATCAATGGCAATGATTTTGCGGTGGTCGCGGTAGTTGAAGTATAGGCGGTTGACATACTGGTGAACGGGGCTGAACACGACAACCTCGATACCAGCATCGCGCATCCGCTGTACGGTGGTGTTGCTCAGGCGCGTCATACTGCCAAAGTCGTCGAAGATAATTCTGACTTCGACACCATGTTGGACACGCTCCTCCAATATCGTGAGAATTTGGTCAAACAGTGCTCCCTCCGCAATAATGAAAAATTCCACGAAAATAAAACGCTCGGCAGATTGCATACGGCGGATAACATCCGTAAAAAATTGGTCGCCACTGGGGAAGTAGTTGACATCTGTGCCACGAAAGAGATGGAAGTTGCGCTTGCTCAACAGGGAGGCTGTGCGCTTCCAGTGTGGCATGGCGGACCCCAGACGCTCCTGTTCCACCTGTGACCGCGTTACATCGGTCGTGGAACCAGGCGGTTGTCGGGTGGCTAAGAGAGAAATACGCTTATCCTGTAGATTCCCACCCCAGAGCAGATATAAAATCAGACCCGATACAGGGAGGGACACAATCAGTAGTGTCCATGCCAATTTGTAGCTGGGCGCGCCATCACGCGACTGGATATTGATAGCGGCTACGACACTGGCCAACTGCAACAGGATGAAAATAACGGCGGAATTGGTTTCCAGATAGGCTACCAACAGCATGACGGCGAGGATATTCAAAACTAACAACACACACGCGAGGGCAATGCGAAGACCAGCGGAAATGCGCCGCTCCATACTCTGTTTTCTGTGCTGTTTCAAGCTGTTTTCCTTTCTTGCAACGGAGGGTGATAGGAGCAGTTAGTGGTTCTTTTCCAACAGACCGTGCTTAATATCCCACAACTTCTGCGAGAGGTCCACATAATAGGCGTGGGGGTTGTCAAAACGGCGCACCTCATCCCAGAGGGTTTCCAGCTGTTGGGCGCAATAGGCGCGAATTTCGTGCAAAGGGGGACTGTCGTAGACGCGCTTGCCGTTTTGGAACACAGGGACCTGTAGTTCCTTGGCGGTGAAGTCGTATACCTCTTTCTTCTTCCAAGTTGCCTCAGGGTCGAAAATCTCCAGACAATCGGAGTCGTCCACCACCTCGTCGTAGACCGTCAGATAGTCTGCAATCGCCTTGCCCGTATCGTTGCCGTAGAAACGGTAGAGCTTCTTGAAGTGGGGCGTGGTAATCTTAGCGATGTTCTCGCTGATTTTAATTTTGGGAACAATTTCGCCGTCTTTCTCTACGGCAACCAACTTGTATACACCACCAAACACAGGCTCACTGCGCGCGGTAATCAGGCGTTCGCCCACGCCGAATGCGTCAATCTGTGCGCCCTGCTGTAAAAGGTTGCGAATCAGTCGCTCATCCAGAGAGTTGGAAACCGTGATGGTACACTCCGTCCAGCCAGCGGCATCCAACATCTTGCGCGCCTCCTTGGACAGATAGGCGATATCGCCAGAGTCCAGACGGATACCGCACTTGGTGATGCCCTTGGGCTTGAGAACTTCGTTAAAGGCGCGGATGGCATCGGGCACACCGCGCTTGAGGGTGTTGTAGGTGTCCACCAGCAGAACGGCATTGTTGGGGTATATCTCGCAGTAGGTCTTGAATGCCTCATACTGCGTATCAAACATCTGCACCCAAGAGTGTGCCATCGTTCCACTGGCAGGTACGCCGTACAGCTGGTCACTCAGCGCACAGGCCGTACCGTGTACACCGCCGATATAGGCAGCACGCGCACCCATCACCGCACCATCGATACCTTGTGCGCGGCGAGAACCAAATTCGAGAACCTTTCGTCCGTTGGCAGCGCGAACCACGCGCGCGGCCTTGGTAGCAATCAAACTCTGGTGGTTGATGCACAGCAGAGCATAGGTTTCAATGAGTTGAGACTGAGAAGCAGGGGCGCGCACCGTCACCAGCGGTTCGTTGGGGAACACGGGCGTACCCTCTGGGACGGCCCAGATGTCACCTGTGAAGCGGAAGTTACGCAGATACTCCAAAAAATCTTCTTCAAACAGGTTCTTTTCGCGCAGATATTGCAAGTCGTCCTCGTTAAAGTGTAAATCTTCGATATAGTCAATCAGTTGCTCCAGTCCAGCGGCGATAGCAAAACCGCCCCCATCGGGAACACGGCGAAAGAAAATATCGAAATAGGTAATATCATCTTTCATTCCCTTGCGGAAATAACCGTTTGCCATGGTCATTTCGTAAAAATCGAAAAGCATGGCGAGGTTGCGCTTATCCATGCGTTCCATAGTATATGTCCTCGTACTTTCTTTAGTCATTATCGCAGGGTAAAAACCTACCCCTCTATCTTATCTCTTTTCTACAGTTTTTGCAATGCTATAATTGACAATTCCGTAAAAATCACCTAAGATGTTGGTACATGATAGAAGGGGAGGGATACCATCATGTCTGTTATCCTTGGAATTGATATCGGCGGTTCAACGACCAAAATTGTTGGTCTGAATACCGACCGCTCCGTGATTGCCATGCACCGTGTACAGGCGCAGGACCCCATTACCTCGCTCTACGGTGCGTTGGGAAATTTTTTGTTTTCTAACCACTTGGAGTTGCGCGATGTGGCGCGCATTGCGCTGACGGGTGTGGGTGCATCCTTTGTCAACGGAGATATCTATGGGATTCCCACGGAGATGATTGAAGAATTTACCGCGGTGGGCACAGGTGGATTGGAGTTGAGTGGACTGGACCGCGCCGTGGTGGTCAGTATGGGAACGGGTACCGCCTTTATCTGGGCGGAGCGTGAGAAAGAAATTCGCCACCTCTGTGGCTCTGGTGTGGGCGGTGGTGCGCTCGCAGGACTTTGCTCCAAGCTGTGCGGTACGAGAAAGTACAACCAAATCATCAAACTCGCCGCAGATGGTGATGTCAACAAGGTTGATTTGACGGTCGGAGATATCACGCAGGGGACGCACCCCTCTCTGCCATTGGATATCACGGCGGCCAATTTTGGCAATGTTTCCGACGAGGCGACAGCCTCTGATTTTGCCGCTGGTGCCATCAACATGGTGTTGCAGTCTATCGGTACGACGGCAGTCATGTCCTGTCGCGCCTGTCATTGTGACACGGTGGTACTGACAGGATTTATGAGTACGCTTCCGCAGGCGGTAGAGTGTTTCTCACTCTTTACTCGTCTGCATGGGATTCGCTTCGTGATTCCAGAAAATGCGACCTTTGCTACCTCGATTGGTGCGGCACTGCGTACCTTTTCACACTAAGGAGGGGAAACGATGGATTTTATTAAACAGAAAATTCGTGTCATGGTGGACAAATTGCACAGTTTGCGGACACTGTCCACACAGCCACTTGCTTGTACCTATACCGACTGCCCTACATATAAGACTTCTAATGTACCGCCTGTGGACGGGTGGCGGCAGTTTGTCGAGGGAGAACGGTTCTCTGGTATTGACGAACATTTCTGGCTCCATCTGACTATCCCAGCGGTGGAGGAACAGGAAAACTGTGAGCTTCGTCTGTCCGTCAAAACAGGGCGAGAGGGACAGTGGGATGCACAAAATCCCCAGTTTACCGCTTATGTGGACGGCGATACCGCGACACAGGCTCTGGATGTCAACCACACATGGCTGCCGCTATCTTTCGGGTGCGACCATACCGTGTATCTGTACCTCTACACAGGAATGTTACCAGGGCGATTCGATTTCCTACCCTCATTGCAAGTGGTTGATTTAGAAATCGAGGGGCTCTACTATGATATCCGTGTACCCTATCTGGCGATGTTGGAGCTGGAGGAGGGGAGTTATACCTATATTCAGATTCGTGACTGTCTGGACCGTGCATTGACGCTGTTGGATTTGCGTGACAGTTACTCGCAGAACTTTTATGACAGTATTCGCGCTACCCGTGCCTATATGAAGCATGAATTTTATGAGGGCATCTGTGGGCAGAGTGAGAGTGTGGTCAGTTGTATCGGACATACCCACATCGATGTGGCGTGGCTGTGGACCGTTGCCCAGACGCGCGAAAAAGCACAGCGCAGTTTTTCGACGGTCATTAACATGATGGACCGCTATGACGACTACCAGTTTATGTCAAGCCAGCCCCAGTTGTACCAGTATGTCAAAGAAAATGACCCGACCCTGTACGAGAAAATTCGGACACGGATTCGCGAGGGACGCTGGGAAGCAGAGGGCGCGATGTGGCTCGAAGCGGACACCAATCTCATCTCTGGTGAAAGTCTGGTGCGCCAGATTTTGTACGGCAAACGCTTTATGCGCGAGGAATTTGGGGTTGAGAATAAAATCCTCTGGTTGCCAGATGTGTTCGGCTACAGTGCGGCTCTGCCACAAATTCTACAAAAAAGCGGTGTCACGCAGTTCTTTACCACCAAAATGTACTGGAATGAAACCAATGCCATGCCCCATGATACTTTTATTTGGGAGGGTATTGACGGAAGCGAGGTCTTTGCCTCGTTCATCCATGCCTACGAGAGACCCGCAGAACCTGCATCGTTTATGAAATGCTGGAAGGGATATAAAAATAAATCCATTTCTAATAATGTCCTGCTGACATTCGGCTACGGTGATGGCGGTGGCGGTCCAACCTTTGAGATGATGGAAACCTTGCGCCGTACAAAATATGGTATTCCTGGTCTGCCTACCACAAAAGTCGAGAAGGCAGGGGCGTTCTTCAACCGTTTGGAGAAAGATTTCTACGAAAAGACGCAGGCCGTTCTGCCCCGTCCGCGCTGGTGCGGCGAGATGTATCTGGAGATGCACCGTGGTACTTACACCTCTGTGGCGAAGAATAAGCGCAACAACCGCAAGAGTGAATTGCTGTACCAGACAGCGGAAACCCTCGCGGTGATGGATATGCTCCGTGGTGGCACATACCCGACCACACTGTTCCGTGAAAATATGCGGAATATTTTGCTCAACCAGTTCCACGATATCATCCCTGGTTCGTCCATTGGTCCAGTGTACGATGTGACCGATGAGGAGTATGCACGGATTCTGGGGGATGGTACGCAGGTTGTGGCAGAGAAACTGTCTGCACTTGCCACACAGATACAGACAGACGGTGGTATTCTGGTCTATAACCCTGCGCCGTTCGCCGTCACCGATGACATAATGGTGGACGGTGTGCGCTACCGTGCAGAGGACATTCCGCCCCACGGTTGGCAGGTGATTCCTGCGGTTGCGGTGGATAGTGGTGTGCGTGTCGAGGAACGGTGTCTGGAAAACGACTGTATCCGTGTGCGGTTCGATGAGGCCTACCAGATTATCTCGATTTTTGACAAACAGGAGGAGCGTGAGGTTTTGGCTCCCCATGCCGTTGCCAACCGCTTGGAGGTCTTTGAAGATTATCCTCGTGCCTTTGATGCGTGGGAGATTACCAGCTACTATCAGCAGAAGATGTGGGTTGCCGATGATGTCAGTGCGGTGGAATGGTTGGATAACGGTGTGCGTGTCACGCGCCACTACGGAAAATCCACCATTGTGCAGGAGATTTGTCTGTGCCGTGGGTCGAAGCGCATTGACTTTGTGACGCACATCGACTGGCATGAGGACCATGTTTTGCTCAAAGCAGCATTCCCTGTCGATATCCATGCGCGGAATGCCACCTATGATATCCAATTTGGTCATGTGGAGCGTCCGACCCACCGTAATACCAGTTGGGACGAGGCAAAATTTGAGGTCTGTGCCCATAAGTGGGCGGACTTGTCCGAATGTGGCTACGGTGTCAGCCTGCTGAACGACTGTAAGTACGGCTACAGCATCGAGGGCAATGTGATGAAGCTCTCGTTGCTCAAAGCCGCTACCTATCCCGACCCCAATGCCGACCGTGGCCACCACGAGTTTACCTACTCTCTGTTGCCACACAGCGGAGATTTCCGGGAAGGTGCCGTTATTCCGGAGGGATATGCACGAAATATGCCTTTGCTCGCACAGCGCATCGGGGCGCAATGTGGCACACTGCCAGACTGTTGGTCGCTGATTCACACCGCACAGGAGAATATTGTCATTGAAACGATTAAGAAGGCGGAGGACGACGATGCCGTAATTGTGCGTTTCTATGAAGCACATAATAAAAAATCCCGCGTGACACTCACAACGGGATTTGATTTCCAAGAAGTATTTTTGGTCGATTTGTTGGAGGAGCATCCTATGAAGCTCACGCATGAGGGACGCACCATCCATCTGCCTGTACGGAATTTTGAATTGGTTACACTAAAGTTTGTCCGATAAAGGGCATAGAAATAGTAAAGGGGTGTCGCGCTGTGCGACACCCCCGATTTTTGTTTTTCTTTAATCCAGAATATATACGGTACAGTTGCGGACACCGAACTGGATGCACTCCTCGATGGA
>JAZRID010000096.1:0-3028 GCA_045645125.1 Oscillospiraceae bacterium
TTCACATCGTTTAAGCAGTTCTCCTGACTTGCGTTTCTTTGGAACTGTGCGGCCTTCTCAAGGAAATCCCCAATGACCGGCTTTCGCCTCGCACAGCCCTCCACGCATACAGTGGCGGTACCGTTCGTGATTTACACACGATTCTCTATTCTCCCGCGGGGCTGTTACCGTTCCCGCAGGCACTTGAACGCCTATTCACTTGCCTGTAGAATAACACTCGTTTTTTGATTTGTCAACGAAAATTACTCCTGCGAAATGCAGAAAACTGTGGTAGGATGCAGAAAAAGGCGAACGCCGGAATATGGTTCATTTAGGTCTTAAGTTTAATTGGAATGGGTAAATCCCAACGGTACCAAGCCGCCGTAGACGGACAGAAAGCCGTTCGATATCATTGGCGCAAGCTGAGAAGATACGAACAACATGGCGTTCGGAGTCGGAATACAGACTTTTGAGACACATCACGCAAGACTCTTGGGGGCTGTCTGGCGGCTGTTTTTGTGCCTTTTTATGGGTATCGGTATCTCTTTGGTACAAAAGCAAACAGATATTTGGCAATGGTCGTATTTCTTGAAATACGGTCTTATTGTGTTGTTTTTCTAAGTCCCCGAACGGGGACTTTTTCTTTTTCTGAAACACGATAGATATGTAGGAGGAAGCAACATGAATCGACAACAGATATACCTGTCTACCATAGATGAAACTGCCCATCTGCTCGCCAAAGAGCATGGACTGGGCATAGAGATTGCGGAGTTTTGTACCCCGTGGTTTCTGGATACGGAATTTCATCAAATCGACCCCAAGATAAAGGACAAACTCATGTGTTCCGACCGTTTCGTGCTTCACGCACCGTTCAGCGAGTTGTTTCCCTGTGCTATCGACCCAAAAATCCGCGCCGTTGCCGCCGAGCGATATCGCCAAGTGATTGCTGTCGCACAGGGCTATGGGATTCCAAAAATCGTTGTACACGGCGGATATAACCCCAAAATCTACTTCTCCAGTTGGTACACCGAGCAATCCGTGTTATTCTGGAAAGATTTTGTGCAGGAAATCCCAGACGGCATAGTATTTTGTCTGGAGAATGTGCTGGAAGAAGAACCTGATATGCTCGCAACGATACTCCGCGAAGTAAATGAACCCAAACTCCGTATGTGTCTGGATGTCGGCCATGTGAATGCGTACGCAAACAGCAGTGTTTTTCACTGGTTGACGGCGTGTGCCGACCTGATTGTGCATTTCCACCTCCATAACAACGATACTTCCTACGATTCGCACAGTCAGTTATTTGATGGAACACTCCCGATGGCTACCCTCTTACCTACTATCGAAGAAAAATGTCCCAATGCCACCATAACACTGGAACTGATAGACGCAAAGCCCAGTATAAACTGGCTGTTTAAGGAGGTTTCTCTCACATGGAATTGACAAAATTGATGGCATCGATTTCTCCTCTTGATACGCTTGCGATGGACAAAGCCAGAGAGCGACAGGCACAACTTGCCAAGCCCCCTGGTTCTCTCGCTCGGTTAGAAGAACTGTCCATACAGCTTGCTGGCATCACTGGCGAGGTACACAACAAAATAGAAAAGAAACAGTTGCTGGTCTTTGCCGCCGACAACGGCGTAGTAGCTGAAGGTGTTGCCAGTGCGCCCCAGAGCGTTACCCTCCAACAGACTATCAACCTAACCCGTGCCAAGACAGGTGCCTCTGTCCTCTGCAAACACTTTGGTTGTGGCATTACGGTCTGCGATGTTGGTGTCAATGCAGATATCACAGAACCTGCGGTGCTACACCATAAAATTGCCTATGGTACAGGAAATATCGTGCATGGTCCGGCCATGACACGGGAGCAAGCCGTCCAAACCATTCAGATTGGTGCGACGCTTGCGAAGAATACTGATGCAGATGTGCTGGGGATTGGCGAAATGGGCATCGGCAATACGACCACCTCGGCTGCGGTTTTGTCTGTTCTGTTAGACGCGGATGTGGCATCTGTCACAGGTCGTGGCGGTGGCATTACAGATGATAGCTTTCAGAAAAAGAAAGAGGTCATTCGCCGCGCCATCTCTACAAACCATCCAGATAAAAATGATGTGGTAGATGTACTGGCCAAGGTCGGTGGTTTCGATATCGCCGCCATGTGTGGTGCATTCCTCGGTGCAGCCGCGTCCCATCGCCCTGTGGTAATTGATGGATTTATCTCTGCTGTTGCCGCGCTGTGTGCCTGTCGCCTGTGCCCTACTGTTCGCGGTTATCTCATCCCCAGCCATGCCTCCTTTGAAATTGGCTACCAACTGGCGATGGATGCGATGGCACTGCAACCTATGCTTTTACTCGGTATGCGTCTTGGGGAAGGCAGTGGGTGTCCCCTAGCCTTCGAGGTACTGCGTGCCGCCTGCGCTATCATCAACGATATGGCGACCTTCCAGCAGGCAGGTATCAACGACACATATCTCGATGAAATTCGGCAGGGTGACAAATTCACCGTGGAGGGTACGCAATGATTATCTTCCTCTCTGGTGGCAGTAAAAGTGGAAAATCCTCATTGGCACAACAGCTTACCGTTTCCCTTTCTACAGGCAAACACTACTACATCGCCACCATGCTTCCCACCGACGCAGAAGATAAGGAACGCATCCGTCTGCACATCGAGGACCGCGACGGTATGGGATTTCAAACCATCGAATGTGGCAGAAATATTCTCTCCTGCCTTGCTACCGCAGATGCGGACGGTGCCTTTCTCGTAGACAGCGTCACAGCACTTCTCATGAACGAGCTATTTCGTGCGGATAAGAATTATGAAATGGACATCCCCGCCGCCGAGAAATGTGCGGATGACCTGATTACCTTTGCACATTCGGTGTCCAACCTCGTCATCGTCAGTGATTACATCTACTCCGATGCCACACGGTACGACGAAAGTACGGAACTGTACCGTAAATGTCTTGCGAAAATCGACCGTCGCCTTGTGTCCATCAGTGACACGGTTATCGAGGCGAACGCTGGAAACTTCACCGTCCACAAGGGGGCA
>JAZRID010000097.1:0-8942 GCA_045645125.1 Oscillospiraceae bacterium
ATGGACACCGACGACAAGAACGTCCGCGAGGCCCGCTGGAATGCTCTGATCGAGAAGTGGCACGAGCTGTTCCTGGTAGAGTATCCCGAGATGGACAAGTATCTGGAGGAGTTCACCTACAAGTTCCAGAAGAAGGTTGTCAAGGCATGGCTCTTGGAGGGTCACCGCGTTGATGGTCGTGCAAAGAACGAAATCCGTCCTTTGGCCGCAGAGGTCGCCCTGTTGCCCCGTGTCCACGGTTCTGGTCTGTTTACCCGTGGGCAGACACAGGTTCTCTCTATCGCCACTTTGGACACGCTCTCTGGCGCACAGAAGCTGGATACCATCTGGCCCGAAACTGAGAAGCGTTATATGCACCACTACAACTTCCCCGGCTACTCGGTCGGTGAGGCAAAGCCCTCCCGTAGCCCAGGTCGCCGTGAAATCGGCCACGGTGCGCTGGCAGAACGCGCGCTGATTCCCGTCCTGCCCAGCGTGGAGGAGTTCCCCTATGCCATCCGTGTGGTGTCCGAGGTTGTTTCCTCCAACGGTTCTACTTCTCAGGGTTCTATCTGTGGTTCTACCTTGGCTCTGATGGACGCTGGTGTGCCCATTAAGGCCCCCGTTGCTGGTATCTCCTGCGGTCTGATTCAGGATGACGACGGTTCTTTCACCACCTTTATCGACATTCAGGGCGTGGAGGACTTCCACGGTGAGATGGACTTCAAGGTGGGCGGTACCAAGAAGGGTATTACCGCCATCCAGATGGACCTGAAGAACGACGGTTTGACCATGGAGATTATCAAGAACGCACTGGATATCACCTACGATGCTCGTTGCGAGATTCTGGACCAGATTATGCTGCCCTGCATCGCTGAACCCCGTGCCGAGGTCAGCAAGTGGGCTCCCAAGATGATTACCATGAAGATTGACCCCGACAACATCCGCGATGTTATCGGTAAGGGCGGTTCTGTCATCCAGAAGATTGTCGCTGACACGGGTGCCAAGATTGACATTGACGATGATGGTACTATCCACATCGCCGCCGCTGATGCCGCTGCTTGCGATGCCGCCAAGCACGCCATCGACCAGATTGTATTTGTGCCCGAAGTCGGTGCGCTGTACTACGGTCGTGTTGTCCGCCTGATGCAGTTCGGTGCATTCGTCGAGCTGGCTCCCGGTAAGGATGGTCTGGTGCATATCTCCAAGCTGGACCAGAAGCGTGTGGAGAAGGTCGAGGATGTGTGCAACATCGGTGATATGATGTGGGTCAAGGTCATCGAGATTGACGAAAAGGGCCGTGTCAACCTCTCTCGCAAGGATGCCCTCAAGGAGATTGAGGCAAAGAAGGCCAACGGCGAGATTGTGAAATAATTTTATAATAGGCTCCCCTACACAGGGGAGCCTTTTTGTAGTCAGAAGGAGGATATGATGTCTACTATTGCGGCTATTTCTACAGGGAATGTCGTTTCTGCGATTGGCGTTCTGCGCCTGTCTGGTGCAGAAGCATTTTCTATTGCAGATTGCGTATTTCGTCCCTTGAATGGAAAAAAATTGTCCAACTGTCCACGGCGTATGATGGTGCTTGGAACACTATTGAACCGCGCAGGGGAGGCGATTGACCAATGCCTTGCCGTCACTTTCTCCGCTGGGGGGAGTTATACGGGGGAGGACAGCGTGGAATTTCACTGCCACGGTTCGCCTGTTATCTTAGACGAGGGACTGCGCGCCCTCTTTGCCGCTGGTGCAGTACAGGCAGGGCGAGGAGAATTTACCAAGCGCGCCTTTTTGAGTGGTAATTTGGACCTCACACAGGCGGAGGCGGTCATTGACTTGATTGAAGCGGAGAGCGCACAGGCGGCGCGAAATGCCGTGGAACAGCTCGGCGGCAGTCTGCGGAGAAAGATTGAAGCGGTGTACGATGCGTTACTCAATATCTCCAGCCAGTTTTATGCTGTGGTGGATTATCCCGACGAGGATATTGAGGACTTAGGGCAGGAAGAAATCGAGCGTACCTTAGCAGAGGCGGAAAAGACTTTGCGTGACCTGTTGGCTACTTATAAGCGTGGACAGGTGATGCGCCAAGGTGTCCCGACTGCCATTGTCGGACGACCGAATGTCGGAAAAAGCTCCCTGTTGAATACACTCCTGGGGTATGAGCGCGCCATCGTGACCGATGTGGCTGGTACAACACGAGATACCATCGAGGAAAAGGCGGTTGTGGGCGGTGTGCTATTGCGCCTCATCGACACGGCAGGGATTCGTGATACAGAGGATACCGTGGAGCGCATTGGCGTGGCGCGCAGTCGCAGTGCCTTGGAGCGCGCACAGCTTGTCTTGGCTGTAGTGGATAGCAGTCGTCCTTTGCAGGAAGAAGATATGGCAATTCTGGCAGAAGCGACGAAGTGCGATAAATGTATTTTGGTCTGGTCAAAATCTGACCTCTCGGACGGTGCTAGTTCCCTTCTGTTGCCACAGATGCCTACGGCACAGGTGTGTGTGTCCTCGCTGACAGGGGAGGGGATAGAACAGTTGGAACAGACCGTGGCGGAACTGTTCCCAGCAGGGGAAGTCCCAGCAGGACTGACACTGACCAATACCAGACAAGCGGAGGCGGTGGAGCGTGCGGCGCGCGCTGTCCACGGTGCGTTGGAGGCACTACGCGGTGGATTGACCCCCGATGCCGTGTTGACCGATGCAGAGGGAGCATTGAACGCACTGGGCGAATTGACAGGGCGCACCCTGCGCGAAGATTTGGTTGGACGCATTTTCGAGCGTTTCTGTGTGGGCAAGTGATAGCAAAATTTCCATACGCTGAAAAATTTTCCTTTACAAATACACTGCAATGCAGTATAATAACACCCGACTTTGGCAGTCGGGTGGATGGGCTCGTAGCTCAGCTGGGAGAGCGTACGGTTCGCATCCGTAAGGTCGAGGGTTCGATCCCCTTCGAGTCCACCAAATAAAGTAAATCCGAACCTTTTACCGAGTTGGTGAGAGGTTCGGATTTTTTGTGATTTATATTTTGTAGGGCATCACAGTTCTCTTTTTTTGAAAAAGACAATGGACAAATACCACGACAGGGCATAGACCCCGATGCCGACCAACGACAATAGTGCCAGTAGTAGATTGGGCTGTATTTCTGTTTGCAGTTGCTCCTCAAATACATGGGAGGCAAAAGCACTGGCTCCACAGACAAAACCAATCATCACATAGTAGGCGGTTCGCCCTTTTTCGACACCCAACTTGAATATAAAGGGAAGCGAAATGGAGGAGGTTAGCGTGGCCACGATAAGTAATAGCAACAACAGCACGATAAAATCATGGAGGATAAAGGTTCCGCTGACGGCCATTCTGACCCCTTGTGCGATACCTGTCGCGAGCAACATCGCCATCTGCGCGAACAAACCAATTAAATACTTGGCGGAAACAATCTGTTCTCTGCGATACGGCAAGGTATTACTGTACTGTAGCCAACGGCTTCGTTCGTCATATCCGAGCAGACTGACAGGAATCATGCCACAGAGCAGACAGGGATAAAAGACAAAAAACATATTGCCAGTATTGATAAGAGACATGGCAAGAAACACAACGGCAATGAACAGGTACATCTTAAAATATTTTTGTACCATATACCAGTCTTTTAAGAGCAGTCCTTTCATGTTATCGCGCCTCCTTCACCATAAAAACAAAGAGTTCTTCGATGCTGATGGGACTGATAGGAACCTCAGCTGGCACAGCACTTCGCAGAACCATCGCCTCTATCCCATAGGGGTTTTGCTTGCTGTACTTGACGGACTGCGGTGGGAGTTTGCGGAGTTCCTCTGCCGTACAGTGAATCAAGCCGTACTCCGCCAACAGGCGGTCTTTCTCCTCGAAGAGTAAGAGCTTTCCTTTGTGCAGGAATGCCACATAGTCACACAATTTTTCCAAATCGCTGACGATATGGGAAGAAATGAGAATGGAGTGGGTTTCATCGCGTGTAAATTCGCTGAACATCTCCACCACTTCATCCCGTACCACGGGGTCAAGTCCAGAGGTTGCTTCGTCGAGAATTAGTAATTTGCTGTTGTGGGACATTGCAATGGCAATGCCCAATTTCATTTTCATACCGCGTGAAAAATCTTTGAACTGTTTTTTGTCGGGGAGTGCCAACTTTTTGACCAGACGCGTATATTCATTCTCATCCCAATTGCAAAAAGTGTGTTTCATTACCTTTCCCACTTGGCTCACCGTCAGACATTCGGGAATCCCTGCCTCGTCCATCACAACGCCGATATCCTCTTTGATAAGTTCGATGTGGTCCTGATTGTCTTTTCCGAGGATGGTAATGGTTCCACTGTCCTTGTGAACCATATCGAGAATCAGTTTGATGGTGGTACTCTTTCCTGCGCCGTTTTCCCCAACCAGACCCATAATACAGCCACTTGGCAGTGTCAAATTCAGATTGTCCAATAGGAAACCTGGGTAGGATTTCGTGAGATTCTTGATTTCCAGTGCATTCATCGTTGTTCCTCCAGACTGAAATTCAGCATTTCGATAAGTTCCTGTTTGCTCAAGTCACAGGAGTTGGCGAGTTTCACAATCTCGTCCATATAGGCTTCAATCTTCTTGAGATTTTCTTCCCGTAGGAGTGCCACATTTTTGGGGGCGACATAACAGCCTTTGCCGGGGAGCGTATAGAGAAATCCGTCTTTTTCTAATTCCTCGTAGGCGCGCTTGGTGGTAATAAAGCTGATACGCAGGTCCTTGGCCAGTCCACGAATAGAGGGGAGAAGCGCGTGTTCCTGTAATGCGCCACTGATTATCTGGCTTTTCATCTGGGAATAGATTTGTTCATAGATGGGGGTTCCGCTCTTGTTGTCGAGGAGAATATACATACCGACACTCCTATCTGTCTATACCGTATATATAGATTATATACAGTTGTTGCAGGAATGTCAACAAGATTTGTAGAAAAGCGTTCCTGTCGTCGTAATATACAAATAAATTGACTTTTTCGCTTACTAGCGATACAATGAAGAACGACTATCAATAAGGAGGATATCTCATGTTTCAATCCGATGCACTTGCCCCTAAGTTTGCACGCCCTCAGTTGACGAATGTCATCTGCCAGCTCCGTTTTTCTCCCATTCTCTCTATCGACGCGAAAGAACCCGTAGCTTTTCAGGAGAAAATTCGTGAGCAATTCCCCCTCTACACCGTACGCAAGGAACAGACACCTCCGCGTATGGTGAATGTCGGCCCACAGGTCAAGATGGAGCCGAATCCCCCCATGAACAACTACTGCTTTGCCTCCGCAGATGGCAAATGCCAGTTGAGCCTGACGAAGAACTATATCGCGTTCACCACCTCTGCCTATACTGGCTGGGAAGATTTTGCTAAGCTGTTCGATGTAGCATTGGCTGAATTTATCCGCCTCTATCGCCCTGCCTTCTTTGAGTATATCGGGTTGCGTTACCTCAACGCATTTTCCCGTACTGCACTGGGTCTGGAGGGGACACTGTGGCGCGACCTGTTTGCCCCTGCCTACCTCGGACCGCTGCTCCACGAAGATGTGCCTGAGAAGAACTTCAATAAGGTGACACTGGACACCGAGCTGGCCCTCGGCGGCAGTTGCCGTGCGCGTATTCGCTCTGGTACAGGTCTGGTTAAGCGCAATATCCCCAACGCGCAGCCCGATAACGAGGTGAAGTTCCTGTTGGATTTGGACATCTCTATGATTGGACAGACCGAGCCTCGCTTGGCTGCCGCTGGTATGGAAACCCTGCACCGCCATGCCTCCTCTATCTTTATGGGCGCGATTACCGATACCATGCGTGAGGCACTCTGCCCCGACCAATAATCCTGGATTTTTTATCATAAAATAGGAGGATTCTCCCTATGGAACGAGATTACAACGGCTATATCTCTCCGCTGTCCACACGCTATGCCAGTGCAGAAATGCAGTATCTCTTTTCCGAGAGTAACAAGTTCCGCACTTGGCGCAAACTCTGGATTGCGCTCGCAAAGGCGGAACACCAGCTTGGTCTGGGCGTGACTGCTGAGCAGATTGCACAGCTGGAGGAACACGCCGATGATGTCAACTTCGAGGTTGCACAGGCGCGTGAGAAGGTCGTGCGCCACGATGTGATGAGCCATGTCTATGCCTACGGACAGCAGTGCCCCGATGCCGAGCCCATTATCCACCTCGGTGTGACCTCCTGCTATGTGGGTGACAATACCGACATCATTATTTTGCGCGATGCCTCCCAGCTGATTCTCAAAAAGGCCGCACAGGTACTGCGTAACCTCGCCACATTCGCCAAGGAATACAAGGACCTCCCTTGCCTCGGCTATACCCATCTCCAGCCTGCCCAGCTCACCACAGTCGGCAAGCGCGCTACGCTATGGATGAATGAGTTGGTCATGGACATTGAGAATCTGGAGTTCCAACTGTCCACCCTGCGGATGCGCGGTGCAAAGGGCACCACTGGCACACAGGCGAGCTTTATGGAGCTGTTTGACGGTGACGAGCAGAAGGTCAAGGAGTTGGAGCGTCTGATTGCCGAGCAGATGGGCTTTGAGCGCGCTGTAGCTGTGGCTGGCCAGACTTACTCCCGTAAGGTGGATGCGTACTTCCTCAATGCACTCTCTGGCTTTGCCCAGTCTGCCTGCAAGTTTGCAACCGACCTGCGTATTCTGATGTCCTTTGAGGAGATGGAGGAGCCGTTTGAGAAGAACCAGATTGGTTCCTCTGCAATGCCCTACAAGCGCAACCCCATGCGCTCTGAGCGTATCTGTGCGCTGGCACGCTATGTGATTCAGGATGCCGTCAACCCTGCCATGACCGCCGCTACCCAGTGGTTTGAGCGCACCTTGGATGACAGTGCAAACAAGCGCATTGCTGTTGCCGAGGCATTCTTGGCTGTAGATGCCATTCTGGAAATCTATATCAATGTCACCGCAGGGTTGGTCGTCTACGACCGCGTGGTGCGTCGCCGTGTGGATGAAAAACTTCCCTTTATGGCAACGGAGAACATTATGATGGAGGCGGTCAAGCGCGGTGGAAACCGTCAGGTACTCCACGAGGCACTGCGCGAGCACTCCCATGCCGCCGCACGCAAGGTCAAGCTCGAGGGTGGACAGAATGACCTCATCGAGCGTATCTTGGCGGACGAGCTGTTCCCCCTCACACGCGAGGAGATTGCCGAACAGATGGCCCCCGAGAAGTATGTCGGTCGTGCGCCCTCTCAGGTTGTCGAATTTTTGGACGAGGAGATTGCCCCCATCCTCGCACGCTATCCCGATGAGGGGTTGAAAACAGAACTGAAAGTATAATTTTAGGGTTATATTACAGGCTGTATATCAAATATTCGGAAAAAGAGAGGTTGTCCGCATGAAAATCGGACTGGCTTATGCCATGAAAGGCGAGATTGCCAGCATCTTGGAACAGACCAATGCTCGCCTGTTGGAAACTGTCTGTGGTGTCGATATCTATGCAATTGAGCCGAATGTCTATGCCTATACGGGCGGTGTCGGCAAGGTCAATGCCGCGATGAGTACCCAGCTATTTATTGACCGCTACCACCCTGATTACATTGTCAATGCTGGTGTTGCAGGGAGCTTTCTCGACATCCCCATCGGTACGGTGGTCTTGGCCGACTGCTTTGTACAGCACGATGTCGATACCAGTCCGATGGGCGACCCTGTCGGCATGGTGTCCACCGTCAACCAGATTGAATTTCCCACGGATGCCTTGCCTCTGATGCAGTCCATCTTGGCGAAACTGGGAGTTCCGTACATCACGGGTAAGGTGGCTACAGGCGAGGTGTTCATGGTCAAGGGTGAGCGTACCGACCGTGTTGCCGCCCTCTTTGCCCCCACGCTATGCGAAATGGAGGGGGGCGCGATTGCACAGGTCTGTATGCGGAACGGTGTGAAGTTCACCGCACTGAAATCTGTTTCCGACCGCCTGTGCCATGAGAACAATGCCGATGAATTTTTCAATTTCCCTGAGGCGATGGAGAAGCTGAACCGCATTGTCCTGCCCTTTGCACAGGCTTTGCAGTGTGGCAATTGACCCAAAGAAGGAGAATTGTATGGAGCGTATCGCAAGTTTTCAGGTTGACCACGACAAGTTGCAACCTGGTCTGTATCTCTCGCGCCGTGACGGAGAGGTAACTACTTTCGACCTGCGTTTTAAGAAACCCAACACGGGCGACCTCTTGACGAATGCCGAGATGCACTCGGTTGAGCATATTAT
Organism: Oscillospiraceae bacterium; assembly: GCA_045645125.1. Classification (GTDB taxonomy): domain Bacteria; phylum Bacillota; class Clostridia; order Oscillospirales; family Oscillospiraceae; genus Pelethomonas. The sequence goes on from JAZRID010000097.1 coordinate 8,225, forward strand.
TGCAACTCTGTTGCGAAATGGTCGTGCCAAGGATGCCGTCATCTACTTCGGCCCAATGGGATGCCAGACGGGATTTTATCTGCTGGTTGACAGCAGACAACTCTCAGATGCCGATGCTGTTGTGTTGGTGAAAGAAACTTTCACCGCTGGTGCAACTTTTGCAGGTCCGATGCCCGGCTATAGCAGTGTCGAGTGCGGAAATTACAGGAATCTCGACACGGAACTCGCCAAACAGCAGTGCGCCGCCTACGGTGCCGTTATCCAGAACTGGACGGTAGACCAGCTCGCCTATTAAAAACAGCGATTTTTACAATTTTTTTCAAAAAAGCTGTTGACAATCACGATTTTTATTGATATATTGGATGAGCCGCTTTGAATGGGTTGAAGTGCGTATCTGCGCCACCTACGACAGCGCGCCCGTAAAGAAACGCGGTTAAGTGTTTCATAATGAAGGAAAGTGAGGTGCAAAAGGAATGCACGCAATTATTGTTACCGGCGGTAAGCAGTACAAGGTGAGCGAGGGTGATACCCTGTTCATCGAGAAGCTGCCCTGCGAGGCTGGCGAGCAGGTCAAGTTCGACCAGGTTCTCGCTGTTCTGGATGGCGACAACGCCACCATCGGTGCTCCCACTGTGGCTGGTGCCACCGTCGAGGCTACCATCGTCAAGAACGGTAAGGGTAAGAAGATTCGTATCTTCAAGTACACCCCCAAGAAGGG
>JAZRID010000098.1:0-1536 GCA_045645125.1 Oscillospiraceae bacterium
CTATCGACAAGCTGTGCTACCTCTCTCTCACCGATGAAAAGGTGGGCATGAAGCGTGAGGATTTCCGCATCCGTATCACCGCAGACACCGAGAATCGCATCCTAACCGTCAGCGACAACGGTATTGGTATGGACGAGAGCGAACTGGAAAATAATCTGGGTGTGATTGCATCCAGTGGCACTTACCGCTTCCGTCAGGAGGTGGATACCGCTTCCACCGATGTGGATGTTATCGGCCAGTTCGGTGTCGGATTCTACTCCGCATTCATGGTCGCGGACAAGATTACCGTTATCACCAAGAAGTACGGCGCAGACAGTGCCTACCGTTGGGAGAGTGACGGTGTGGACGGTTACACCGTTACGCCCTGCGATAAGGAAACTGTCGGTACGGACATCATCATGCACATCAAGGCGGATACCGAGGATGAGCAGTACGGCGAGTATCTGACCGAGTACACCCTGCGCTCTCTGATTAAGAAATACTCTGACTATATCCGTTGGCCCATCCGCATGGAGATTTCTAAATCTCGCAAGACAGAGGATTCCCCCGAGGATAAGCCCGAATATGAGAGCTACAAGGAGGAGGAAACCCTCAACAGCATGGTTCCCATCTGGCAGCGCAAAAAGAGCGAGGTGGAACAGAGTGAGTACGATGCGTTCTATCAGGAGAAATTCGGAGATTTTGCACCACCGCAGTCCATGGTGACGGTGTCTGCCGAGGGACAAGTCAGCTACAAGGCTCTGCTGTTCATCCCCTCCCGTCCTCCCTTTGATTTCAACAGCGTAGATTATGAGCGTGGCTTGCAGTTGTATTCCTCTGGCGTTATGATTATGGACAAGTGCGCCGACCTCATTGGGGAGCATTTCAGCTTCGTCAAGGGTGTCGTGGATTCCCCCGATTTGAGCTTGAATATCTCCCGTGAGCTGTTACAGCACGACCGCCAGCTGAAGCTGATTGCCAACAATATCGACAAAAAGATTAAGGGCGAGTTGGAGCGTATGCTCAAGGAGGACCGCGAGGGCTATGAGAAGTTCTTCAAGACCTTTGGCCGTCAGCTCAAAATCGGCTGTTTGAACAACTACGGTGCCAAGAAGGACTTCTTGCAGGACCTCCTGCTGTTTTACTCCTCCACGGAAAAGAAGATGGTCACACTGCGCGAGTATGTGGACCGTATGAGCGAGGAGCAGAAAATCATCTACTATGCCACGGGTGAGAACCTCGCCGCCATGGACAACCTGCCCCAGACGGAGCTGTTGCGCGAGCGCGGTATCGAAATCCTGTACCTCACCGAGCCGATGGACGATATGCTGATGGGTATTCTGCGCGAGTACAAGGAAAAGACCTTCCGCTCCGCCATCGACGGCGACTTGGAACTGGACAACGCACCCACCGAAGAGAACAGCGAGGCACATCAGGACGCATTTGCGTTCTTGAAAGAGGCACTGGGCGAGGCTGTGGATGAAATCCGCGTGTCTAAGAAGCTCAAGACCCACCCTGTCTGCTTGACCGCAGGTGACGGCATGAGCTTTGATATGG
>JAZRID010000099.1:0-1327 GCA_045645125.1 Oscillospiraceae bacterium
AGGTCACCGTTTACGAGGCTCTGCACCTGGCTGGCGGCGTTCTGGTCTACGGTATCCCTGAGTTCCGTCTGCCCAAGAGCATCGTTCAGAAGGAAGTTGACGGTCTGAAGGATCTGGGCGTCAAGATCGAGACCAACGTGGTCATCGGTCGCTCCATCACCATCGATGAGCTGATGGATGAGTTCAAGTTCGAGGCTGTGTTCATTGGCTCTGGTGCAGGTCTGCCCATGTTTATGAACATCCCCGGCGAGAACCTCAAGGGCGTTTACTCCGCCAACGAGTTCCTGACCCGTATCAACCTGATGAAGGCTTATCGCGAGGATTCCTCCACCCCCATCATGCCTCTGCAGGGCAAGAAGGTCGCTGTTGTCGGCGGCGGTAATGTCGCTATGGATGCCGCTCGTTGCTCCAAGCGTCTGGGTGCTGAGGTGTACATCATCTATCGCCGTGGCGAGGCTGAACTGCCTGCTCGTCGCGAGGAGATTGAGCATGCCAAGGAAGAGGGCATCATCTTCAAGACCCTCACCAACCCCACCGAGATTCTGGGTTACAACAACCCCGAGGACAAGCGTGACCCCAAGAACGGTACTGTCAACGGTATCCGTTGCGTGGAGATGGAGCTGGGCGAGCCCGATGCTTCTGGCCGTCGTCGTCCTGTCGTCAAGGAGAACAGCGAGTTCGACATGGAGATGGATTGCGTCATCATGTCCCTCGGTACTAGCCCCAACCCCCTGATTAAGTCCACCACCGCAGGTCTGGGAATCAACAAGAAGGGCGGTATCATCGTCAATGAGGACGGTCTGACTAGCCGTGAGGCTGTCTATGCTGGCGGTGACGCTGTCACTGGTGCCGCTACCGTTATTCTGGCTATGGGTGCTGGTAAGACCGCTGCCAAGGCCATCGACGAGGCTATTCGTAACAAGTAATTGCGTACCATAACCGAATGCGCTAAGTAATTAGTTTGTTCATACATAAGAAAGCATCTGCGTGACGATTGCCGTGCAGATGCTTTCTGTTTTTATATTCCTAAGATATAGAACCCGTTGTACTGTTTGGACTGGTTCAGCCAGTCTAGCAACACTTCGTAGTCCAGTGGCTTTTGGGCATGGAGTTTATCAATAATCTGCTCTGTTAAGCATGGAGCATAATAGTTGATACCGTAGATATCGACGATTCCAGTTTGCAAATTGTTGTAAGTGCCACAGTCGAAAATTTGGCTGTATTCGAGGTAAAAGGTATTCTCGTCACTGATATAGAGGGAATCGTGTTTCCAGTTCTCGATGTTGTCGACTAAGTCGGATCGTAGCCATGTCGTTCTGTGAGCCAA
>JAZRID010000100.1:0-3655 GCA_045645125.1 Oscillospiraceae bacterium
CAACGCCATATCCGCCGCTGCGATTGCGTTCAGCGCACCGATAACATTGCGCTTGACGCAAGGTACTTCGACCAGACCTGCCACGGGGTCACAGACCAATCCCAACAGGTTCTTCAGTGCCATCGCCACGGCATGGCCGACCTGCTCCACTGTACCACCGCGCAGTGTCACCAGTGCGCCAGCTGTCATAGCACTGGCACTACCAATCTCCGCCTGACAGCCACCAGCCGCACCAGAGATACTGGCGCGATACGCTATCACGGAGCCGATACCACTGGCAACCAGCATCGCCTGCACCATGCGCTCGGTGGAGATATTCTCTCTGCGGTACAGGGGAATCAAAACCGCAGGCATGACACCGCACGCGCCAGCCGTCGGAGCAGCGACAACGCGACACATACAGGCGTTACTCTCGCCCATCGCCAGAGCCTCATACATCACTTCCGCAGTAAAATCTCCACCGATAGTATTGCTTTTTGCGGCATAGGCGCGCATCTGCTCGCCCTGACCACCTGCCATCTTGCTCTTACTGCGCCGTTCTGGGTCATAGTTTTCCGATGCTTCGAGCATCGTCTGCCACGCCTTCGTCATCTTCTCGATGGTGTCGTCCCGCGTGACACTGCGATTTTCCAAATCTGTTTCGATAACCAATTCCCAAATCGGTTTATTTTCTTGGAGTGAAACCGCAATAATTTCGCTCATGGAGTCCAAGTTCATTCCGTTAGACCTCCTTTTCGTAATAGGTGATATGCGTAATACCAGACAGATTTCCCAACAGGTTCAAGATAATCTCTGGTACTGGTTCATCCGTTTCGATGACCATAATGGCACTCTTACCGCGTGTATTGCGGTTGAAGCTCATATTGGCAATCGTCACACGCGCCATCGTCAACGCCTGTGTTACATTGGATAAATCACCTCGCTCATCTCGATTATGTACGATGAGCGTGTTATAATTTCCGGTAAAGTTCAGGGCAACACCGTCAATCTTATTGACCATAATGCGTCCACCGCCCACGGAACACGCCTGCATACTCAACTTTGCCCCTTTTGCGCCCTCCACTTCTAGCAAGACGCTGTTCGGATGGGCATCACGCAGGTCAATCTCATCGAAGGAGAAAGTCAGACCGCGCTCCTCTGCAATGGCAAAACTGCGCGGAATATCGTAGTCGTCCGATTTCATGCCCAGCAGTCCTGCGACAATGGCCATATCTGTACCGTGTCCGACACCAGTTTCCGCAAAAGAGCCGTGCATATGCATCGCCGCACGAACTGGTTCATCCCCCAGCAAGGTACGCGCCATGCGACCAATTCGCACCGCACCAGCGGTATGAGAACTGGAGGGACCGACCATAATCGGCCCAATAATATCAAAAATATCAATCATACGCCATCGACCTTTCTTTTGAGTTCTCGTCTTATTGTATCACACCACGCGTCCCAATTCAACGCAAAAGCTCCACAGATGCAATGAGAAATCCTACAAGGAAATTGTTACTATTTGTCAACCGAATTGTTACTTTTATCGCTTGCAATCTTTGTCATATCGTAGGATAATCGGTATATATTTCAACCAAAGGAAGTTATTCTATGAAACACCTGCTCTCTATCCTGGTGGCTGTCAGCCTACTATGTTCGCTGTGCGCGTGTCATAGCGACTTATCAGGCATCAACACCCCAGTTTTTCAGCCAGTTATCACGCCAAACACCTCCGATACGCCCGATACCACTACAACGGACATCCCTATGCCCCCCTCGCCTCCCCCCTCTGATGATAGCGTACCGCCGAATGACCAAGGGGATGACGCACTCCCCGACGACGAACAGACCACCGAGCAGCCCCCAGAGGAGAACGACGAGCCGTACATACGCACCATTGACCCTTCCGCACCTATGGTCGCCCTCACCTTTGATGATGGCCCCCATGAACTATACTCCACACAGATTCTCGATGTACTGGAACAGTATCACGCAGTCGCTACATTCTTTGAGGTCGGCTACAATGCCCAGTATTACCCCGATATTCTGCGCCGTATGGTGGAACTGGACTGTGAAATCGCCAGCCATACCAATACCCACCAAGACTTGACCACCCTCAGTCGAGATGCCATGTTGACCGACTTGGCAAGGCTTGACCAAATTGTTTTTGAAGCAACAGGCACCATGCCCACCTTAGTGCGTCCCCCCTACGGCGCAGTCAACCAGATGGTCAAGTACGAGAGTGGGCGCGCCATGATGCTGTGGACAGCCGATACGAAGGACTGGCAACACCGCGATACCCAGACATTGATTGACTACTTTATGAACTTCGGCGATTTGGATGGTGAGGTTGTTCTGATGCACAGCATCCATGCCACCACCGCGGAGGCGATGGCCGTTGTTGTGCCGTGGCTCATCGAGCAGGGCTACCAATTGGTGACGGTCAGTGAACTGATGGCATACTACTACGGCGAATTGTTAGAGGCCAACCAATTTTACAGTTGGAGTTACTTCTCCCAACACAAGCGCACGGAGTACCCCTTGGAACTGCCGACCGAACCAATGCAGACCGATATTCCTCCGTTTACGGTTGTGCCAGTTGTCCCCATGTCCCAACAGCAACCGCCACAGCAACCACCCGAACAGCAACCTGAGCAACCACCTGTAGAACAACCGCCGAGTGAACCACAGCCTCCCGTAGAAGAACCCCCAACGGAACAGCCACCCGAACCACCTGTGGAGCAACCGCCAACGGAACAACCGACGGACGAACCTCCTTTGGAACAACCACCAGTCGAAAATCCTGAAACGGAAACACCGCCCCCCGACGATACCACACCACCAGATACAGGTGAGGAACCCACACTCCCACCAGAAGAAGAAACCACTCCCCCCTCTGACCCGTCAGATGGTGGAGAAAATACTCCCCAGTAAACAGAAATTGCGTGCTGTAGTCAATGCCACAGCACGCAATCTTTTTATGATGCAGGTATTATTCCTGTGCTTTCTGCACTTCCTCGTCCAACTGAGGCAAGCTCAACCCCATCGCCGCGTCCACGGGCAAAGAGAAGATAATACCTCTGCCCTTGGTATTGATACCAGCTTTCTCGGCAATCGCCTTCATAATCTTGGTTTTTTCCTCGCGACGAACGACATTGAAAATCAAGTCTTTCTCAGGCTGGATAGCGATACCGAGGAACTTCTGTGCCTCCTCGCCACCCATGCCCAGTGCGTGGATGAGCGTACCGCCACGCGCACCAGCGGCATTGGCCGCCGCCTTGACATCAGGGAAATATCCCTTGGTAATAATGGTAATAATCAGCTCATATTCATGCTCCGCCATCTCAAAATCACGCCCTTTCTGCGTAGCGGTTGTGTTGCTCTGTCCGCTCTCCATCAGTCCCACTAAAAATGCGGTTGCACCTGTGAGGGGCACGGAGAACATAATACCTTTACCGGGTTTACTGATGTTCATTTTTTTCTCAACCGCGGCAAAAATTCGTTCCGAGCGCGGAATATCCAGAACGGATACCATCACGCTCTTTTTGTTCTCTCCAAAACCAAGAAGTTCCAGCATCGCGGAATCAGCTGAACCATTGCCGTGGGTGGAGAAAAACACTGGCACATCCTCGTTTTTATAAAACTCTGAAGACGGATCGAAGCCATGTCGTTCTGT
>JAZRID010000101.1:0-1683 GCA_045645125.1 Oscillospiraceae bacterium
CAAAAATCTGGACGACCGCTACACCACCATCGCACTCCTTGCGGAAGCGTATACGAACAAAGCGAACACATCGGCTGGGTATAACGACCATTCCAAGCTGTCGGGCAAGCTACAGGACTTCCTGACCAATCTCCACTGGAAACGGGACGATATTCTCAAGACACAGTCCTATACAGGACTGGTATCCGCCCATGTTCCACAGCTCTCTATCGACAATTTCAGCCGGTACGAATGTGGGTACTACATGGGCGACTACAACGACGGCTATCCCTACCGTGGTGCCATGTTCGAGGTAAAGCTGGAGAAAATTGGTACTATCGGCATAGAAAATGTGTCCATTACTGGTACGCGTACGGAGCGCACGGAGTTGCTCAACTCTACCACCTATCTGTGCTTGGGAACGGTGGAAAATGTGCTGGGACTGGAGGCAGGCTTCGGCAGAATGGTGGGAAAGCCGATTCTGCTCCACATTAAGGTCTACGACCAAGCGGCCTACGAAGCACTGGGGTTGGTTGTCGGGCAGAACTATCTGGTGTACGGGGACGATTTTGTGGGTGATAATGACTGGGCAAAGGAAAACTCGCTATACTGCTATTCGGCAGACGATATCCATACACAACCTGCCCACGAGGAACTGTTTGGTGAGTGGGAATTTTTGCCCGGTGGATTTCGGTACGATTTTCGTCCAATGTTCGCCCAGTTTGACGGTGTGCTGACGGTGTGTGACCCCGCTACTATACCTATCTGGGGGTATTACGGGGATGACAACGGCAATCAGTGGCAAGAACTGCTACACGACACGAGAGAGTACTTCTACTGGGACGGTGAGCGCATGAAAAATAAGCGTGTGTCCACAGAGGAATTTGCAAAATACTATCAACTTCCATCTATTGTACCGCTTCACGGTTCTGCGGAGGAATTTTTGGCATCCGACGAGGGCGCACTGTGGCGCGAGAAACTCGAGGAAATGGAGATTAACAACCACAGCTTTCCTGTCCTGTGCGTAGAGAAGCTCGGCTATCAGGCGGCGTTCGCCAGAGAACAGGCGCGCATCGTGGAGGGCAGAGACTTTACCGAGGGTGAATTGCTGAACGGGGAAAAGGTCTGCATTATCTCGCAGAGCGTGGCGAGTAAAAGTGGCGTGAAAGTTGGGGATACCATCGAACTACAGACATACCCCTATGACCCCACCTTCGCGAACTACCACACAGAGATACTACAGGGTCATTCATTCCCCATGTCGGCAATCTATTCCAAGCGGTTAGGCTTCGATGGGGAAGTAGAGAGCTACACCATCGTTGGCTTGTATCGACAGGAGGATGCGTGGCAAAACCACTATGACCCCTATGGCTTTACCCCCAACACCATCTTTGTGCCCCAGTCTGCTATGACATCCGAGATGCGGTTCCGTGAAAAGGGACTGTATACCACGCTTGTCCTCGAAACAGGGAAACAGGCGGAGGCGGAAGCCCTCGCAAAAGAGGCAGGTTTTGCAGGTCTATTCATCTGCTATGACCAGGGATATTCTGAGATTGTGACCGCCCTCGATGCCTATGAGGGAATCTCCCAAAAGGCACTGTACATCGGTCTGGCTGCCTTTGTGGCAATCATTTTGCTGTTCCTGTTTCTCTATCCGGCGCAGCAGAAGCGCGCGCTGATGCTGATGGGTACGCTCGGCGCATC
>JAZRID010000102.1:0-1731 GCA_045645125.1 Oscillospiraceae bacterium
CATTTCTTCCAGACGTCCGGACATCTCACGCAGAGCCTCGGCCCAGCGGGATGTGGAGTCAGCGATAACGGCAACGGCATAGCCCATGTCGCGGAAGTATTCAGCGATGGTAATACCGGTATAAACGGATGCCTCACGGGCGGCAACGGGCATATCGGAGGTATTGGCAATCAGAACGGTGCGCTTCATCAAAGACTCGCCAGTTCTGGGGTCCTGCAATTCAGGGAACTCACGCAGAACATCGGTCATCTCATTGCCACGCTCACCACAGCCGACATAGACCACGATATCCACATCGGACCATTTCGCCAACTGGTGCTGCACGACGGTCTTACCGCTACCGAAGGGGCCGGGGACTGCCGCCGTACCGCCCTTGGCAATGGGGAACATGGTGTCGATAATACGCTGACCAGACTGGAGAGGGGCAACAGGGTTGTACTTTTTCTGATAAGGACGACCCACACGGACAGGCCACTTCTGCACCATCGTCAGAGGCACCGTTTCGCCCTTGTCCGTCTTAATCTTGGCAATCACTTCATCAACGATATAATCGCCCTTCTTAATCGTCCACTCCACCGTACCCTTGATACCGTTGGGGACCATAATCTTGTGCAGAACGACCTCGGTTTCGGGGACAGTACCGAGGATATCACCTGCCTGTACGCGGTCGCCCACCTTGGCGACAGGGGTATAGGCCCACTTCTTCTCACGGGTCAGTGCAGGAACTTCCACACCACGGGCGAGGTTAGAGCCAATCTTCTTGACGATTTCTTCCAGAGGACGCTGGATACCGTCATAAATATTTTCAATGATACCGGGGCCAAGCTCAACGCTCAGCGGTGCGCCAGTGGTTTCGACAGCCGCACCAGGACCAAGACCAGAGGTTTCCTCATAGACCTGGATAGAGGCGCGGTCGCCAGTCATGTTCAAAATTTCTCCAATCAATCTCTGCTCGCCAACGCGGACGACATCCGACATATTGGCATCGGCCAGACCGTCGGCAACAACCAGAGGACCAGAGACCTTAATGATTTTTCCTTGACTCATTGCTTCACTGCCTTTCTTATAGTTTCAATAAAGGCTTGCAGAAATCCCATCAACGACGGGAAATTGTTTACCCAATATCCGCACCGACAGCGCGCTCAATCGCACTCTGTAGCGCACGGGCTCCCAGACCAAGACTGCCAGTCTTGCCGGGAATCAGAATCACCGCAGGGGTGACAGAGGACTTATAGCGGTCAATATCCGCACTGATATCCCCTGCCAACTGCTCTGTGATATAGATAATCGCGTAGTCTTCTTTTGCCAGACGGTGCAGTGCGGTACGAGCCTCCTCTGCGGTTTCGACAAAATGCGTATCCAACCCCAGAGCCTTAAACCCCAACACGCTGTCACGGTCGCCCAAGACTGCAATCTTATACATAAGCCTCACGCAACCTTTCTCGGATGATATCACCGCGGATGCCAGCCATACGGCTCGACATGATGATACGCACCGCCGTAAATTCAATCTCCTTGGCGACCAGATAGCCGATGACAGCCTCCGCACCAAAGGGAACACTCTTTGCCTTGGCCACAGCGGCGGTCACGGCATCGTCGCAGACTTTTTCAAACTGCGTCAGACTACCGCCGTTGACGGCGGCGACACCCAACTCCGCGGCGGTGCGGAGTTCGCTCATACGGAACGGCTCCTCCAAGCTACCGCCCAGTGCAGCATCGAGAATCCGCTGG
>JAZRID010000103.1:0-1982 GCA_045645125.1 Oscillospiraceae bacterium
GCTCCAGGTCTGTCACCCATTGGTGGTAGACCCCCTCAAACTCAGCCCGCAGCTGGGCCTTGCGCTCTGGGGTGGTATCTGGGGAGTAATACTCCCCGCCGAGGTCATCGTGGGAGCCATACTGCAAGACGGCCTCATAGGCCAGTTCTCCCTTGCCCTGTGACAAGGTTCCGTTGCTCCTGTGCCACTCGCAGTAGCCTGTCTGTATCTGGCGGTCTTTCCTCCGCTGCTTGGCATTGTACTGGTCGATGTAGGGCTGGAACTGCTGGTCGGTATACTCCTCGATGGTCATATGGGAGCCGTCGGGCCGTTTCAGTCGGTCGATGATGACCACATCATCCTTGATGAGCGATGGGGTGACATTGGGGGAGATGGCACGGATGCCATCAATGTCCAGGGAGTGCTTGGGGGCTAATCTGCCACCCCCAGCCGATGGCTTTCCCTGGTTACCGATTCCGAAGGCAGCAATCTTGCAGCTGCGGCTGCTGCGCTCGTTGCCTTCAGAATCGGCCCATCCCGTAACTGCCAGCAAAGATTTACAATTTCTTATAGCAACCACGGGCCAAATCTGCTATCATGGAGGTACAAACAGTTCGCAAAACTTGAATTTGACGAGGAGATTTGAAAATGGAATACAGGATAGAGAGGTATAAAAACTGCCAGCGATTCAATGAACAGTACGAAAGTATTTACCAGTTCTTGTTGGAAGCGGAAAAGCTGGAATACAACGAGCATTTTCATTGGGGGCGCTTTGAATGGATGCATGCACATAGCTACCTTGACGAGGATAAGCTGACCAGCATCGCTATGTTCAAGGATGAAAATGGCACTATCGTGGGTTTGACTACTTATGACACAGGCTACGATGACCGAGTATACTTGATTCACACGAGTTCGGATAAGATGCTGCTTGAATATATGGTTGATACTATCCTCGAAGCCGAAGGTGATGGAGCGGTCATTAAGGCGAACTCCAATGATACCGTTCTTTGCCAGATACTGCAAGAAAAAGGTTTTGAGAAGAAGCATAGATGTGCTTGCATTTTGTCGCTGGATTTGACAAATCCGCTGGATTATAGCATGCCCGATGCGTATTCTATGAGTCCGCAGGGGTGTGTTGCAGACCCATGGCAATACCAATTGGTGATTCATAAGGGCTTTGGCAACGATGGTATTCCTGAAAGATGGGATGATGAATTTCTAAAACGCATCCCCCATGTCAATGAAGACCTAAAAACCTTTGCGATTGCCAATAACGAATATTGCGCACACTGTGGTTTGTGGTACTCAACGGGCAACACCGCCTATGTTGAACCTGTTGCAACTGTCCCAGAGCACAGAAAGCAAGGCTTGGCAAAAGCAGTTGTTTACGAAGCCTGTACCCGCGCAAATGCATTTGGTGCTAAGCGTGCCATTGTTATTTCCGACCAAGAGTTTTATTTCCGAACTGGTTTTATACTTTCTTCGGAAGTGTATGATTGGGAAAGAAAGAATTAAACAAATTCCAATTTGTCGAACAGATAAGGACGGCACCCGTAATGGGTGCCGTCCTTTTGCTTCCAGATATTCAAGAGATAAAGCCGAAGTGCTTCAGTGCTTCCATGATGGCTGCTTCCTTTTCTTCGGGGCAGATGCAAGGCTTTCGGGGGCTGGTGTGGCTATCATTGTAGTTTTCATGCTCACGGATGCCCAGCTTCTCACGAACCTGTCCGATATATGCAGAGTGAACCTTGAAGCCGTACTTCTCCTCGATATACTGCTTGATATCATCGTTACTGTAAATCTTGCCAGCATCGGTCTCCAAGTCCTGCGTATTTACGGAAATACGCAGATAGTCGCTGACCTCTTTCCTACTTAAACAAACAATAGATTCTACATGGGCGCAACGGGGGAATAGATCCGCGGCCATGGCATTTTTCAGCACATAACCACGCTCTTTCAGCAGCGCCACATCACGGGCCAAGGTGGCCGGGTCGCAGGAG
>JAZRID010000104.1:0-1001 GCA_045645125.1 Oscillospiraceae bacterium
CGCAAAAAGCCCGACATTCGATACAAAGATCCTAAGGCGATGGAAGGACTTCCTAAGGTGCAGCGCGCAATTTTGGAAAATGCGTGCCGCTATGTCAAAAGCGGCGGAACGCTTCTGTATGCAACTTGCACGATTCTTCCGGAAGAAAATGATGATGTGGTGGCAGATTTCCTTGCTGCCCATAGTGAGTTTCAAAAGGAGCCCTTCCGTCTGGCGGCAGGGCAGGAGGAGACGGATGGTAGTCTGACCCTTTGGCCGCAGCGCCATGATACAGACGGCTTCTATCTCTGTAAGATGAGGAAACTATGAGAGAAGATATCAAATCCATGACTCTGGAGGAGATGACTGCGGCGATGAAAGCGCTTGGAGAGAGTGCATTTCGCGGCAAGCAGGTCTTTTCCTGGCTTCATAAGGGCGTGACCTCTTTTGAGGAGATGAGCAATCTCTCCAAGGCGTTGCGCGAAAAATTGAAAGATGCCTATTACATCACCGTCCCTACCGTGGAGCGCAAACAGGTTTCTCGGCAGGACGGCACGGTTAAATATCTCTGGAAACTAGCAGATGGCAACTGCATCGAAACCGTTCTCATGCAGTACCACCACGGCAATACGGTCTGTATCTCCAGTCAGGTCGGCTGTCGCATGGGCTGTGCATTCTGCGCCTCCACCATTGGCGGCAAAGTACGCGACTTACGGCCGTCCGAGATTCTCGACCAAGTGTTATTTACACAGCTCGATAGTGGATTGACCATTTCTAATATTGTCCTCATGGGTATCGGGGAACCGATGGATAATCTGGACAATGTCCTGCGGTTTCTCGAACTGGTCAACCACAGCGAGGGATTAAATATCGGAATGCGCCATATCAGCCTGTCGACCTGTGGTGTCGTGCCTGGCATCGAGCGTCTGGCGGAATTGGGGTTACAGTTGACGCTGAGTGTTTCGCTCCACGCGCCAGACAATGCGACACGCACCAAAATTATGCCGGTCAATAAGGCTTAT
>JAZRID010000105.1:0-3475 GCA_045645125.1 Oscillospiraceae bacterium
CTCCTTTCTTGGTGGAGCCTTTCAGCAGATACATCAGATATGCCAGTTTCTTATTATCAACGCTATTCATATACTCCGAAAGAGTAGCCTTACTGACTAATCTTAAGGTCTTTAACTCCTGCTCACAGTCAGCCAAGGAAAAAATGTCATATCGAGGTGCGGGCAATTGACCCGCACACTGTTCAGTAACCAACTGTTCAATCTTCAACTGACCTGTACCTATGTAGAGGGCAGCACGAGCCTCTTCTATATATCCTTGTTCAATCAATTTCATGGTGTGCCACCCTATTTTGCTTTCAAACTGAACAGCGGCCCAATGAACGGAATTTTTTGCATTCTCGTAAGAAATTCCGAACTGTTCACAAAGTATGTTGTAGTCGAAACAACCATCCAAATACACACGCATTTTTTCTTTGGTCTGTTGCTTTCGCAGCCAGACAAAAGAATGGAGGTACTCATCTATTTCTTCAAGTAGTATCAAACTCTCCTGATATACTGCTTCATCATCAGACCCAGGTATGCTGGAATCAAGTCGAACAACCATCGCATTATGTAAATTTTTGAGCCTTTTGAAGATGTTCGCCATTACTATCCCCACCATTCTGTATTTCAGCTGGTTTCTCTATCGGAGTAAGCACCCACTCAGCAGGGTATGTTACGCCGTCTATAACCACCTCGTAGTCAACACCGAATTCATTTCGTATGTAGCGTTCGATTTTTCCGTCAGGTTTTGAAAGCTCGGCTACCCACTCGTACTCTCGAAAGTGGTGATTGCAACTGCACTTGTAAGCCGTTTTTTCAACCCATGCACCGCATACAGGACAGCGAACATAAAACTCTTTTTGCCTTTCAAACTGCGCTGAATCTATATAGCTTTCGTAGACCTCTCTATCTGGAACCGTTGCATAAACTATTTTAACGGGGTCTCTCAATTCTACATACTCAATAATTCTTCTGATTGTTTCTATTCCCTTACAGTAGCTTGTGTACGCGTAATTGTCTAAGTCATCATCTATCCTAAAAAATTGACCGTAAATCCAGTCATATAACGCAGATGTTTCTGCCGATTTCGCCTGCACTTGTTTCTTGATGATAAGGTCCTCCAGTTCCTCGACTAATCCGTCAAGTTCTTTCTCTATTTCAAATAATTTTGTTAATAACCTCTTTTTTCTTGTCATACGCAATAACCCCTTTACTCTTCAGCCCAACCTCTTATTTCTTGAACCAACGCACCCTTCAAATACACAACCAATTCCTGCAACGCAGGAATCTCACGCACAATCGCATTTGCTACGGCAAGTGCGTCTGCTGTGGTCCAGATTTCTGAAACCCAGTCTAAAAGTACGGTAAACAGATGCAAAACCGTTTCGTAGCTATACTCCATTCCATCTTGCAACCAATAACAATCAATAAGAAGGCCGCACTGCTCGTCTCCCTCAACAAGGTCGCAAACTGGTATGTAATCCACATAGGTACCATCTTCTATAAAATCAAACCCCCAATTTCCGTTACAGTAACTCGTGGACTCGGTATCATAAAAAGCTCCATCTTCTCCAGAGTGATGGCCCCCTAAGTAATCGTCGATGTCTCCCATATAAATGGGTGTGTGTTTCATATCGATGTATATAAAACCACCTTGGCGAAAAATCTTTCCGAAAATTGGAACAACGACATTTGCATAGTCTTTCACTATACTACCGAAGGTTAAGTTGGCATAGCGCAACCCCTCACATCTTACGACAGCTTCATAGAAGTCGAAGACAATATCTTCAAGGACATGAAGCTCACCAATCTCCTCTGCAAAGTCAAAAGCTGCTATTATGTCGTCTTGCCTTACTCGGAGATAATACTGAGAGACAAACCTTGGCGTTTCTGCCAGCTCAAAGGAAAATAAGGGGAACTGCATTTGTGGTAATGGCATATAAGACAGAACGCCATCCCTGTACTCAGCTTCTCCCTTTCGATATGTGCCGTTTCTTTGTAACCCGTATCCTTTGGTAAGCAACCACTCAGGGGTCAGCTTACTATTATCGATATATACTAACTCGCTTGAACTGTCTTCTGGATTACTCATATCATCCCAACCATACTCTGCTGCACAAGGACAGTTCCACTCCACACCTACTTCGTGACGGCATTGGCAATGCCTGCAAGGAAAATCGTCATCCATTGTTTTGTTCCAAGGTCTATAAAACACTTCCGGGATATCAGTTCTAATTTTTTTGCTCATATAATAACTCCTCCTATTTCTTCTTTTTTCTATCTTTGTATTCGATTAAACCGGCATAATTTTCTATCTCATCTGAAGTCGCATCATCTGCCAACAGAGCATCATAGTACATTGGCTCATGCTCGAACGCTCTTTTAACTACTTTCTCTTTCTTTCCGATACCCTTGATTTTGAGGGGGAAAAGGTGCTTTACAACAACTTTTCTTGACTGGTATGCATCGCTCATATTTGAAACCCACCTTTCTCGCTAGGTATACTTAAGGTAAAAAAAGGTGTACAAAGTACACCCTCCACTGTCCGAAAACTTATATATGTCTCCTTAATACTAAAAAAACGCCGTTGAAACATTCAACGGCGCATAGCATAGTCTATCAGTTATTTGATTTCTACTCTTTTTTTGATTTTTCTTACTATACGAACAGCCTTATTTAGCTCTCGACAATTATTATGACCTAAGTAGGGGAAGAAACGCTTCATCTCGGCCTCTAGGCGGTCCAACTCAGTGATTAGATTGAAATGGGGATTAAAGGTAAAAGCTGTAACCTGCGTGCTGAAATCCAGTTTGTTCTTTTTGGGGAACCTAAACCACATCATTATCACCTCACTGTGATGTTAGCGCAACGCTCCTATTTTGCCAAGAGTTTTCCGTTCAACAGCCTGTGTACGAAGAACCAATACGCTGGAACGGCAAAGAACTCACGGAAAAACCCTATCAAATTGCACTCACGGAACAGCAGTTCGGCTTTTCGTACAGCCAACGCATCCCCTTGCATGGCAAGTGTAAGAAGCCTGTGAATATCAACACCTTTTTTGAAAAAAAGGAACTCTCTAACTTCTAAATATTGGTCCATATAGTAACCTTGGTCACTGCACTTCACCGCTAGTTCCTCAACATTGAGTTCTTTATTTTCAATCAGTTCTGCAACGGCACCAGACTTACCCATATCGTACTCAACTTCACTGATAATCGGTTCTTCACTTTCTGCTCTTTTTTTGATTTCTGCCCTGTCTTCTCGCTTATGATAGTACGCATAGGTATTCAAATTTTTCTCCGCATTATCACCAAGGAACAACTTTGTTCGACCTTCCATAATCTCGATAAAGGCATCTCCTGCATAATCGCGATTATAATCATTCATACTGTTTATTAGCGCAACGACCTGCTTAGCCTTTTTGTTTGTTAATGAGCTGTTCACTGAAAAAGTAAGCAAACCAACCCCACTTCCATTTCTCTTATCCATATCG
>JAZRID010000106.1:0-3878 GCA_045645125.1 Oscillospiraceae bacterium
CCGCTTGGCCTCCGACTTGCTTCTTCCCGTTGAGCTATCGATTCTATCGCTGCTATCTCTTGCTCCAACAGCTCCGCTGGGGTCATCTTGGAACGCGGTTGCAAAAAACTGTCAGGTGCCGGCGTAACGCTACTAGGGGCATCTAATGGAATATCAATGGGAATATCAATCTGGGGTCGCCGTGTGGGGGCAGATTTTTGCACAGGCTTCTGCTGTACAGTCTTCTGGACTGGCTTCTCGACTGTTTTCTGCACGGAAAGCGGTTTTAGCACGGGCTTTCGCGGTTCCTCATAATCGTCCTCGTCATAGTCCAATCGCT
This sequence comes from Oscillospiraceae bacterium, assembly GCA_045645125.1. Taxonomy (GTDB): domain Bacteria; phylum Bacillota; class Clostridia; order Oscillospirales; family Oscillospiraceae; genus Pelethomonas. The sequence continues at coordinate 320 of JAZRID010000106.1, forward strand.
CGCGTTCCTCCCACATCTGCACCAACTTCGATACACTCAAATCAAAAGTGACCAACAGCATGATGATTGTACTGCACAGCAGGACCATCACGGCAAAGGGTCGCCCTAAAATCACCAACAGCAGTTGTGCGGTTGCACCAGACAAGACACCGCCACCCTCCAGTATTTCGCCTGCCGTCCAAAGGCGGGAAACAAATCCCTCCATCGTAGGAAATTCCATACGGGAGAACAGCAGGTGGCACAGAACACCAAACAAATACGGCTGTACCAAGGTGCATTGGGTACGCAACAGGACGGGACGGCCGCGGTGGTCCAGTAGAATCCACGCCGCAACCACGAGGGCAGGAACGGTCGCAAAATACCCAACACCAAACAACCCACGCAACAGACGGGGTAGTGCATTGGTCAACAAGCCCTCTTTACTGAACAGGCCCATCATCACACACAGGGCCATGAGCAGGAACACGACACCCATCACCTCACGACGGATGGGACGGCGCGCCGTACTCTGGGCAACACTTTTTCCAGAAGAACTACTGGATTTTTTTCGTGCGTTGGATTTGGAAGAAGCGGAGGTGGCTGTGCGCTTCCCACCGCTCCGTTTTTTCTTCTCCGTTGCTGTCATTCAAATCCTCCTTGTCGAAAGTAGCGGAGGTGGTTCTCCCACAGGGTTGTTACTGCAGCCAAGGCAGAACACCGATGGTTTTCAGCACACTCAGCACGATGGTCACGACACCCATCGCCCAACAGTAGTACGCAAATGCACCGAATTTACCCTTCTCCGCAATCATTTTCAGCAGGCGGATGCACAGGTAGCCAGACACCGCCGCCACTGCGACACCCACACCATACATCGGCAACAGCGCAGGGTCGATACCATTGCCCAGTGCATCAGCAATCTCCAAAATATTCGCACCGACCACCGCAGGGATGGAAAGCAAAAAGGCAAAGCGAACGGCAAATTTACGCTCAAAGCCACAGAAGCATCCCATCGTAATGGTCATACCAGAGCGAGAAATACCAGGGCAAGTGGCAATCGCCTGCCCGATACCCACCAACAGGGCATCTTTCATCGGGGCAGTTCCCTCGTGCTTCTTGCCTTTGCGGACACGGTCACAGGCGACCAGCAGGAAACCAGTCACCAACAGCGCACCGCCGATGAAGTATGTATTCTGGCTCAATCCACCTACAAAATCTTTAATGGGGAGAATAGCAAACAGTGGCAAGGTACCAATCAAAATCATGGCAATCAGTCGTCTGGCTGGGGGAACGGTCTTCTGCTTCTTTCCCTTGGCGACATCGCCCACCATGTTGAAAAATTCTACAATCATCTCACGGATTTCTGCCCAGTAGGCCACAAACACCGCCATCAGTGTTCCCAGATGGAGCAGAACATCGAACAGCATATCGTTGGTTCCCTCGGTACTCAACCCAAACAAGTTTTGGGCAATCGAGAGGTGGCCAGAACTGGAGATGGGGAGAAATTCTGCAATTCCCTGTACCAGTCCCAAAATAATCGCATTGAAGTATGACATAAACACTCTCCTTTTTCGGATTTCAAATTCATTCACAAAAATGTCACTCTGGACGCAGCGGAGGACAAGCAGACTCCTTCGCTCCGTACAGAATGACATTTCCTTACTTGAGCAGTTTCTCCAGTGCACTGCGCGCGGCATCCTGCTCTGCTTCTTTCTTACTGTGTCCGCTACCCTGTCCGATGGTTTCATCGTTCAGACAGACTTGAAATACAAAGGTCTTGTTGTGGTCGGGGCCACTCTCCCCCACCATATGATAGGTCAATACCTGACCACTCTTGCGCTGAATAATCTCCTGTAGCGTGGTCTTGTAATCGCGTCGCTCCTCCGCCGCAGGAATACGGTTGAGTAGGACACGGTGAATCAACTCACGCACCTGTTCCATGCCACCGTCCAGATAGACCGCGGCAAACACCGCCTCTGTCGCATCGGCCAGAATAGACTGTCGCTCCCGACCGCCACCAGCTTCCTCGCCCTTACCGAGCTTCAGATAGCGACCTAATTCCAAGGTTCGTGCGACCTCGTGCAAACTCTGTTCGCACACCAGTGCGGCGCGAATCCGCGTCAAATCACCCTCAGGGAGTTTCCCGTAGGTCTTGAACAGGAACTCTGCCGTCACAAATCCCAGCACACTGTCCCCTAAAAATTCCAGACGCTCATTGCTGTTGACTGACGCACTGCGGTGCTCATTGGCATACGAACTGTGGTTTAACGCTTCACTCAACAGCGCACGATTTTTGAAGCTATATTGCAACTTCTGCTCTAACGATTCTATGATACTCGCCCTCCTTTCTGTTGAGAAAGCCTCGCAGTGGGTTGGTTTTCCTCCGTCGCCCCACCGCGAGACTTTATACCTTCCATCAATCAGGCATCCAGCCTTCTGGCGAGAACGCTTACACAGTCCCCCACTGTAGAAAGACCAGCCAGCTCATCCTCACCGACCTCGCCGATTTTGAACTCGTCTTCCATTGCCATCACAAGCTCAACCAAGTCCACGCTGTCTGCGCCCAAGTCTTCCTCAAACGAGGTGTTTTCTGTAATAGATTCCGCGTCCACACGGAACTGCTCGGCAATGATTGCCTGCATACGCTCAAAAATATCCTGCATCTCGTTTTCCTCCTTTCCAAAAGGGTTTAATTACTTTGCATCATACTGGTTTTCCTGCGCCGTGTCAATAGTTCCTGCACATTTTTGGCGGATTACACAGCACAAGACAGGAAAGATATCACCGTTCCAAGCGCATCCAGTCAATATTCGACTCGATATCCGCCGCAATATTTCCCTCTACCGCTTTGGCGGCCTGATAGATGGCATTTTCGATGGCGCGCGCGCCACTGGAACCGTGTGCCTTGATGACAGGGCGCGTCAGGCCCAAAAACGGCGTGCCGCCGATGGTATCGGGGTCCAGTTTCTCCTTGAACTCTGCAATGCCCTGCTTCATCAGCAGTGCCGCCAGTTTGGTGCGGACATTCTTCAGGAACATCCCTTTCATTTCGCGCCCCAAAAAGGAGCCCATACCCTCCACCGTCTTGAGCAGAACATTTCCACTGAAGCCATCGGCCACCAGCACATCACAGCCACCTTTGATGGCATCCTTTGCCTCGATGTTGCCGATAAAATTGAGGTGTCCTGCCTCACTCGCTTCGCGCAAGGCATGATAAGTATCGATTCGCAACTGGTCGCCCTTGGTATCCTCTGCACCAATGTTGAGCAATCCCACGCGGGGCTTTTGCAGTCCCAACGCACGGGTGGCATAGAAACTGCCCAGATACGCAAACTGTACCAGATATTCCACGGAACATTCCGCATTGGCACCGCAGTCAATCAGCACCATCTTTCCTGTTGTCGTCGGCAGGATGGGTGCCATCGCTGCACGGCGAATGCCATGCACACGCTTGACGAGCAAGGTTCCTGCACTCAACAACGCACCTGTACTACCAGCGGATACAAAGGCATCGCCCTCTCCACTTTTGACGAGGTTTAGCCCCACCGTAATGGAGGAATCTTTCTTGGTCTTAAATGCC
>JAZRID010000107.1:0-1408 GCA_045645125.1 Oscillospiraceae bacterium
TCCGACATACAGACATACATCGGAGCTTGTACGGTTGTTTATCGTACCATTAGCCAGGAGGCCATGTCATGTCACGACCTGCCAGCACATGGAAATGCAGATGGGGCACGGTCTGGCCACCTGCCTGTCCGATGTTGGACACCACGCGATAGCCAGCCTCAGCAAAGTGCAGTTCCTCTGCGAGTTTGGCAATCACGGCGAAGATATGACCAACAACAGAGGTATTCTCCGCGTTGACGGCGGAAACAGAGGGGATATGTGCCTTGGGCACGACGAGGAAATGGGTCGGTGCTTGGGGGGCGATGTCATAAAACGCATAGCAGAGGTCGTCTTCATAGACCTTGTTGCTGGGAATCTCCCCAGCAATGATTTTACAGAACAGACAATCCGACATATTGTATTCCTCCTTATGGTTGTTATATAGGGATTGCAATGCGAATGGGTTACTGTGCTTTCTCGGCAACAAAATCGTCCAGTGCAGCCAGTGCGTTGTCCAGCTTCAGCACATCGCTGCCGCCGCCCATCGCGCTGTCGGGCTTACCGCCACCCTTACCACCGCAGATGGGTGCGATGGTCTTGATGATATCGCCAGCCTTCACGCCCTTGGCGACTGCCTCCTTACCACAGGCGGCGAGGAAGGTAATCTTGCCCTCGTTCACGGTGGCAATCAGGGCGACGACATTGGGAGCCTTATCGCGCAGGAAGTCACCCAACTTACGCATATCATCGGCGGTGATACCGTCATGTGCCATGGCAATGACCTTCAAGCCAGCAATCTCCTTGGCAGACAACAGGAACTGGTCTGCCTGTGTCAAGAACTCCTTGGCTTTCATCTTCTCGATGGTCTGCTTCAGCTCACGGATATCGGCAATCTGCTGTTCTGCCTTCTGGGTCAGCTCGGCAGGCTTGGTCTTGAGCAGGTCAGCCAACTGCAACAGGGTCATGTGGTTGCGGTTCAGAATGTCCAAAGTGCCGAAACCAGTGGTTGCCTCGATACGGCGCACACCAGAGGCAACGGAGAACTCGGAAGTGATACGGAAGGGACCAGCCTTGGCGGTGTTGTCCAGATGGGTACCACCGCACAGCTCCACAGAGCAGTCGCCCATCGTGACCACGCGGACGGTATCGCCGTACTTCTCGCTGAACAGTGCCATCGCACCGCGCTTCTTCGCCTCCTCAATGGGCAGTTCCTCGGTGGTGATGGTGCTACCGTCGAGAATAAAGTCGTTGACCATCTTCTCCACCTTGGTAATCTCCTCGGCAGTCATGGCGGAGAAGTGGGTGAAGTCGAAGCGCAGGAAGTCGGGTTCCACCAGAGAACCTGCCTGCTGGACATGGTCGCCCAGTACGGCGCGCAGGGCAGAGTGCAACAGGTGGGTTGCGCTGTGTGCGCGAGAAACGGCCTTAC
>JAZRID010000108.1:0-8720 GCA_045645125.1 Oscillospiraceae bacterium
ACACCAGCATCGAAGAAAGTGGTCATGACCCAACTACCCAGCGCGAAGAACGCGCCGATACCTGCGGCGATACTACCGCCCGTACGGAGTTTGGCATCGCTTTTCTTAACCAGTGCGACACCAGCACCGCCGACCAAGGTAGCCAGACCGAGCCATTTGAGAACACGCAGAATGGTGTCCCAAGTGAGCAGGGAGTCGATACTGCCAGCGATGTATCCACGGTAGACGATAAAGAGATAGCACTCAGCGGCTAAGCCGATGAGGAAAGTGTTGAAAATACGGTTTAGCGCAATACGCTCCTGCTCCTCGCGACGCGTATCGTGCTTGTGGTTGTGATGTGTGTTTTTTTTGGACATAGACAGCCTCCTCCTCTGTTAGTTGACCTGACGACGGCGGGAGAGGTTAATCGTACCCTCCTGCATATCGGTAATCATATCGAGGCTTCTGCCTGTACCCTCTGCCACACAGCTGATGGCGTTGTCTGCCACGGTGGTGGTAATACCAGTACGGCGGAAAATCAGCTCGTCAAAGCCGTAAATCAGACTGCCGCCGCCCGTCATTACAATGCCGTTGGTCGCAACATCGGCCACCAGTTCGGGGGGGGTACGCTCCAGAACAGAGTGGATGCTCTCCAGAATACGCTCGGCAGGCTCCTCGAAGGCTTCGAGCATCTCGTTGGAGGATACGGAGATGGTCTTGGGCAGACCCGTCATCAGACAGCGACCCTTGACCTCCATGGTCTTTTCCTCGGGCATGGGGAACACACAGCCAATGTTAATTTTCATCTTCTCAGCGGTACTCTCACCGAGGAGAATATTGTGCTTGCGGCGCATATACTTGACGACAGCTTCGTTGAACTGATCGCCCGCGACCTTGATGGAAGCGGATTCAACGACACCGGACAGGGAGATGACAGCAATATCCGCCGTACCGCCGCCGATGTCAACCACCATGTGTCCGTCGGGCTTGGTGATATCGATACCAGCACCGATAGCGGCGGCAACGGGCTCCTCAATCAGATAGACACGGCGACAACCTGCCTGAATACCAGCGTCCACGACCGCGCGCTCTTCGACTTCGGTAATGCCAGAGGGAACGCAGATGATGACACGGGGCTTAAAGACCATCAGACCTGCGACCTTGCGGATGAACTCACGCAACATACGCTCGGTCATGTCGTAGTCGGAAATAACACCCTCGCGCAGGGGACGGATGGCGACGATATCGCTGGGGGTACGACCCAACATCTGACGCGCTTCCTCACCAACTCTGAGCAATTTGCCTGTGTTTTTGTTCATCGCAACGACAGAGGGCTCGTTGAGAATGATGCCCTTGCCTTTGACATATATCAGAACGGAAGCGGTACCCAAATCAATACCGATATCCTTAGAAAATGCACCCATAGTATACACCTCAAAAAAATCTCTGTTCTCAGCAGAACTACTGCCACGATTCAAATACCCATTATACTAATTTTATTGGTCGTTTGCAAGTAAAAACATTTGGTTTTCTATAAATTTCTGTGGTGTTGTCTTAGTTGCTGTCTGCATGACCGCCAGCAAGCGCGGCGCAGACAACCGAGGATGCCCCAGCAGAGAGCAGTAAATCGGCACAGACCAGTAGTGTATGACCAGAGGTGGTGATGTCGTCCAACAACAGAAACCGCCGTCCGGCGATGGGCGCATGGGGGCGAATCGCATAGACATTTTGGACATTTTCGCGCCGTTCCTCCCAAGATTTGATACGGGACTGGGGTGGGTTGTTGCGGATTTTACGCAGAGTACGCGCCACGGGGACATCCCATGTTGTCGCGATATGTTTCGCTAAGAGCTGTGTCTGGTCAAATCCACGGCGGAATCTTCGTTGCGCGCTGATGGGAACATAGGTGACAGTGTCAAATGCTCCGCCGAGTTCCTCCGCAATCGTCTGCACTAAGTATGGCGCGAAGGCCTTGGCACGGGCGGAACGGCCAGAGAATTTCAGCGCGTGTAGGCCAGTGCGCACCATGTCCTCGTAGTAAAAGGTCACAGCACAGGTATGATTCCCAATTTTTCGTAAAATCTTACTCGGTTCGATGTATGGTAAATTTTTTGCACAGTCGGCGCAAATATGCCCACTGCCAAGCGGTAACAGCTTCCCACAAAACGCACACCGTGGCGGAAAGAGCAAATCCAAGGGATGTATCACGAGCGGTCCCCCTCAATATTGACCTCGCCATATTCTTTCTCAAACGCTTTGACATATTGCTCCAGTGCATATTCCATCTCTTTGTTGGCAGACCGCTTGTTGCGTACTGCGATTACTTTCATTTTAGAAACAAGTTCCTCGGATACGCGCAGGGAGAACGGAGTATAGTAATTTGCCATAATACACCTCACATTATTTTGATATCAAAATTATATGAGAATGATAGCAAATTGTCAGAAAGCAGAATGATATGAAATTGATGTCAAAAAAGGCAATCTTTTGTTATGAAAGGCAAAAAATGATATGGATAGCACAAAAAGCTCCCCTCTTTTAGGGGAGCCTTTTATGGTATGCGATACCTTACAGTGGATTGCGTGGATACGCGCAGAGAAAACGATGTAAATTTTTCATGTAATATATTGCTATTGCGTTGCAAATGGCATATACTATAGGTGCAATAGCAAGAAAAGGAGTTGAGAAAGATGGCTACTACAACGAATTTTAGTGTCCGTATGGATAGCGATATCAAAAAACAGTGTGAAGCCCTGTATGGCGAATTAGGAATTAACCTGACGACTGCCATCAATGTATTTCTTCGCCAGTCGCTCCGCGTTGGTGGTTTCCCCTTTGATGTTCGCGTGGAACAGCCGAACAAGGAAACGATTGCGGCCATGTTGGAAGCAGAGAGTATCGCTCGCAATCCAGCTGTCAAACGCTACTCGGATGTAGAAGAAGCATTGAAGGCGTTAAAAGAATGAAAAAACAATTAGACATCGTCTGGACAACCCAGTTTAAGAAAGACTATAAGTTGGCGATGAAACGCCATCTTGCGATTGACCTCCTTGACGATATCATTCGCAAACTGGCAAATGGAGAACAGCTTCCAGAGAAAAACAGGGACCACGCTTTGACTGGAAATTGGGTGGGACATCGTGAGTGTCACATTCAACCAGATTGGCTGTTGGTCTATCGGATTGAGAATGATTTGCTCGTCTTGACATTGGTTAGAACAGGAACACATAGCAACCTGTTCGGAAAGTAGAAGATAGAGAATTAGCTCCCCTTGTTTCCAAGGGGAGCCTTTTTGTTGTATGCGTTGTTTCTTTCACATAGAGGATACTCACAAACCCAGAATATGCAGGGCAAATTGGAAGTAGATGACCAGACTTAGTACATCGACGATGGTGCTGATAAACGGTGCCGCCATCACAGCAGGGTCCAGTCCGATTTTTTCTGCCAACAGTGGCAACAGACAACCCACGGACTTGGCGCAGAATACCGTACAGACCAGTGCCAGACAGATGACCAGTGCGACAGCAACCGTCACTTCGCTGTTGTGCATCATCCAGCGGTCCACCACCAACAGTTTGATAAAATTGGCTATCGACAACAGGGTACCACATACCAGTGCGACCCGTGCTTCTTTCCACAATACGCGGAAAAAGTCCTGAAAATCCACTTCCTTCAGGCTCAAACTGCGGATTACTGCAACACTGGACTGGTTGCCACAGTTACCGCCAGTACCCATCAGCATGGGAATAAACGAAATCAGAACGGAGCAAGTAGCCAGAGAACTTTCAAACCCTGTAATGACAATGCCTGTAAAAGTTGCGGAGAGCATCAGAAGCATCAACCACGGAATACGACTTTTCACCGTTTCCCAGACACCAGTGCGTAAATAGGGCTTGTCCGTCGGCATCATAGCGGCCATCAATTCGATATCCTCTGTGACTGCCTCCTCAATGACATCCATTGCGTCGTCGATGGTGATAATGCCTACCAGACGGCACTCTTTGTCCACCACGGGCATGGCGAGGAAATCGTAGCGGCTCAATGCCTGTGCGACTTCCTCTTTGTCGTCTGTCGTCGTGACGGAGATATAGTTGGTTTCCATGATATCCCCGACCAATTCCTCCCACTGTGCGAGCAACAGGGTACGGATGGACACAATGCCCAACAACCGCCGCCGATTGTCTGTCACATAGCAGATATTGATGGTTTCCTTGTCGACACCAATCTCGCGGATGCGCCGAATGGCATCCTGTACAGTCATGTCCTGTTTGAGGTCCACAAACTCCGTGGTCATCACAGAACCTGCGCTGTCCTCAGGGTACTGTAGAATCTCGTTGATACTGCGCCGTGTTTCAGGGTCGGCTTGGCTGAGAATCCGCTTGACGACCGTGGCAGGCATCTCCTCGATAATATCCACAGTGTCGTCTACATACAGTTCACTCAGCACTTCGCGCAACTCGGCATCGGAGAAAGAGCTGATGAGGATGCCCTGTGCGTCCGCCTCCATCTCAACAAATACCTCCGCCGCCAACGCCTTGGGTAACAGGCGATAGAGCAGTGGCAGACGGTCCAGTGGAAGCTCCGTGAGGATGAGTGCAATATCCGCAGGTTCCAGGAGCCGCAGAATTTCACGCAACTCTGGCCATCGCTTTCTGTCCACCAATTCCTCAATGTGTTGCATGAATACACCGCTATCCAGTTCAATCATATTCGCATCCTCCTTTCTTGTGGTGCTGTCCTCTCCATAGTATACGCTAAAAAATCCTGCGTCAAGATTTTTCTTGTTCTTGGCAATCTAGTGTGCTATAATATAAGTAGTGTTGTATGCTGACAATACCCAATAATAGAGAGAGGGTCGTACTATGAATTTCTTCAAAAATCTTACTATCCGCAAAAAATTGGTTGTTTCCCACGGCTTGATTGCCTTGATGGCACTGGTAGTTGCTATTTTTGGCTTGGTCGGAATCCAGCTGTCCTCGTATCGGCTGGCGGACCTCCAAGAAGGGCCGATGACCGCCACGGAGGCGGTTGGCGATTTGATATATGCAGCTACCGACTTGCAGCTCGTCACGACTACCATCGTTTCGCTACCTGCCAGTAAAGCTGACCGCCTGCCTGCTTTGGAACATACGATGGACGATGATGTGGCTTTGATGGATACCGCAGTCCAGGTACTGCACGACAGCTTGACCAATTACCCGGATGCTATCGCGTTAATGAACCAGATTGATACATCCGTCGACACCAGCAACGGGCAGCGTCTTGTCGTTCTGGAGCTGAAGGCAAATGGTGACGCAGGTGCTGCCTACCAGACCTATGATACTGGCTACAGGGAAACGCTGGTTCAGATTCAAGGGAAGGCTGCCGAGCTAAAAACAATGATTCAAACCATCTCACAGGAGCAGTATCAGCAGGCGTTGACCATGAATAACATCCTGAATCTTTTGATGCTCATTCTGATGGTACTGGCTCTGTCCGCTGGTGTAATGTTGGCGAGTGTAGTCAGTGCGTCCATTCGCAAGCCTGTTCAGCAGATTGTGGATGCCTCTGCCCAGATGCAACAGGGCAATCTCGCCGTTGCCGATAAGATTACTTACCAGTCCAAAGACGAAGTCGGTGTGCTGGCAGACTCCATGCGCGATACCTTGCACTTCTTGAACGACTATGTGACGGAAATCGGAGAGGCACTGCGTGCTATCGCAGGGGGCAATCTCACGATGCGCGAGAGCGAGATTACCGATTTCCGCGGTGACTTCGCCGTGTTCAAAGAATCTCTGGTGTACATCCTGCACAATCTCAATACGACGCTGTCTGGTATCCAGAGTGTGTCCGAACAGGTCAACAGCGGAGCAGGACAGGTCGCTTCTGGCGCACAGGAACTCTCGCAGGGTTCTACGGAACAGGCGGCCTCCGTGCAGGAACTGGCCGCTACGCTGGATGAAATCAATCAACAGGTCGTCAACGCAGGGGCACAGGCGACAAAAACCCGTGAAAATACCAATGAAGAACTGCGGATGATGCTCGCCTGTGATGCCCAGATGAAAGAAATGGTCGTGGCGATGGGTGAAATTAGCCGTACCAGTGATGAAATCGGCAAAATCAATAAGACGATTGAGGATATCGCATTCCAGACCAATATTCTCGCTCTGAATGCCGCAGTCGAGGCGGCGCGTGCTGGTGCGGCTGGTAAGGGATTTGCCGTGGTTGCCGATGAGGTGCGTTCGCTCGCCGCGAAGTCCGCCGAGGCCGCACAGAATGCCTCTGCGCTGATTGAAGCCTCTACAGTTGCCGTGCAAAAGGGTGTCAAAATCGCTGACGATACTGCCAATAACCTGCAAAAAGTGGCGGACGGCGCGCAGAAAAATGCCGAGATGGTCACAGAGATTGCCGATGCCGCCAATGCACTGGTGGGTTCTATCGAGCAGGTGTCGGTCGGTATCGGACAAATTTCTGCTGTCGTGCAGACCAACTCTGCCACCGCAGAGGAATCTGCCGCCGCCAGCGAGGAGCTGTCTGCCCAGTCTACCTTGCTGAAAGAACAGATTAACCAGTTCCGTTTGCGGTAATTGCGACAAATAGTAAGAGAATAGAGGGCGCGTTGTGTTTGGCAACGCGCCCTTTTTCGTGTCGGAAATGTTTGCCGAGCCTTGTGAAACAAATGTTTGTATGGTATAATAGACGGCATTGATAAAATCTATTTTTTCGTCAAAAATATGGCACAGGAGAGAAGTATGGAGAGCGTTCACAAGGACCATAGAAAACGGCGGCGACAGCAATTTTACGACCATGGTGCAGATGCGTTTGCAGACCATGAGCTGTTGGAATTACTGTTGTTTTACGCGATTGCGCGTCGGGATGTCAATGAATTGGCACATACCTTGCTCCAAGAATTTGGCTCGTTGGAGGCGGTATTTTCTGCCCCTATCGAGGCTCTGGAGAGTATCGATGGAGTTGGCGCACAGACGGCGATACTCATTAAACTGGTGCCCAAACTGATGCAACGCGCCCACCTGACATCTATCAAAAACGAGGTTCCTTTGGATACCGTGGAGCGTATCGGGGACTTCTTCACCGACCTGTTTGTGTGCGAGAGTAACGAGGTAATGTATCAGCTCTGTCTGGATGCGAAAGGGCGCAAACTCAACTGTCGCAAGGTGTCCGAGGGCGACCCATCCAGTGTGTCGCTCAATTTGCGCCAGATTGTACAAAATGCACTGCGGTGTAACGCAGTTATGGTCGCCGTGGCGCATAATCATCCCAGTGGGGTGGCCTTTCCCTCCCATGGGGACAAAATTGCAACGATGCAGATTGCAGAGGCACTTCGTTCCGTCAATGTGGAACTGGTTGACCACATCGTTGTGGCTGGAAATGATTATATTTCCTTTCGACATGACGGTTTACTCTGATAGTCAAGGAGCAGATATGTATGGCAGAATTTCAAGTCGTGTCCTCCTATGAGCCAGCAGGCGACCAACCTGCGGCGATTGCCACCCTTGCCCAAGGTGTACAGGATGGATTGCGTGAACAGGTGCTTTTGGGTGTAACTGGTTCGGGAAAAACTTTTACGATGGCGAAGATTATCGAAGCAGCACAGCGTCCCACGCTGGTACTGGCGCACAATAAGACCCTTGCGGCACAGCTCTGTGCGGAGTTCAAAGAGTTTTTCCCCAACAATGCGGTGGAATACTTCGTGTCCTACTACGACTACTACCAGCCAGAGGCGTATCTGCCACACACCGATACTTTTATCGAGAAGGACGCTTCGACCAATGACGAGATTGACCGTCTGCGCCTGAGTGCCACCGCCGCCCTGTTGGAACGGAGAGATGTCATTGTAGTCGCCTCGGTCAGCTGTATCTATGGGTTGGGCGAGCCAGAGGATTTTGCGAAGATGATGGTTTCTCTGCGCCCAGGGATGACGATGGAGCGTGACGAATTGCTCCATGCGCTGTTAGATATCCGCTATGAGCGCAATGATATGGAGTTTGCGCGCAATCGGTTTCGGGTGCGTGGGGATACCGTGGAAGTTTATCCTGCCTACTGGACAGGAAAAGCCATTCGGGTGGAATTTTTCGGGGATGAGATTGACCGTATCAGCCAGATTGACCCTGTGACGGGCACACCGACACGGATTTTGACCCACTGTGCCATCTGGCCTGCGACTCACTATGTCACCCCCAGAGATAAGTTGGAGCGCGCCATCACGCACATTCGTAGCGACTTGGAGGAACAAGAAGCATACTTCAAAGAAAACGGGAAGTTGGTGGAGGCACAGCGCATCCATCAGCGTACCACCTACGACATCGAGATGATGCAGGAGCTGGGATACTGTTCGGGCATCGAAAATTATTCTCGCATTATCGAGGAGCGTGCCGTTGGGACACCACCCCACACGCTATTGGACTATTTCCCGGAAGATTTTCTGTTATTTGTGGACGAGAGCCATGTGACCTTGCCACAGGTGCGCGCCATGTATAACGGCGACCGCGCACGCAAGGAAAATCTGGTTGAGTATGGCTTTCGGTTGCCGTGCACCTATGATAATCGTCCGCTGACTTTTGCGGAGTTCGAGGCGCGTGTCAAGCAGGCTATCTATGTATCCGCTACCCCTGCGGACTATGAGCGCGACCACGCTGACCAACTGGTAGAGCAGGTGATTCGTCCCACAGGTCTGCTCGACCCCGCAGTAGAGGTGCGCCCTGTTACGGGACAGATTGACGATTTGATTGGAGAGATTCACG
>JAZRID010000109.1:0-9322 GCA_045645125.1 Oscillospiraceae bacterium
CCGACTTCTGTAAGGACCATCGCCCTCCAGACCGTTGTTGACATCGATGATACGGCCCTTCTCGTGGGCACCGACGCTGACACCGCCGCCCATGTGGCAGACGATGACATTGAGGCTATCATAGGGAACACCCTTCTCAGCGGCATAACGCTTAGCGACTGCCTTCTGGTTGAGGGCATGGAAAATGGGTCTACGGGGATAATCGGGGTGGCCAGACAGGCGAGCCACATCCTGCATCTCGTCGACAACGACAGGGTCAACGATATAGGCGGGCTTGCCGATGCTGGAGGCCAGCTCATAGGCAAGGATACCGCCGAGGTTGGAGGCGTGCTTACCGTAGGTGCAAGCACTCAGGTCCTCGACCATCTTCTCATTGACCAGATAGGTACCGCCGGGGATGGGGCGAACCAGACCACCGCGGCCGATGATAGCGTCGAACTCGGTCATCTCGATGCCTTCCTCGCGCAGAGCCTCAATGATGAAGGGCTTGCGGAAAGCAGCGTTCTGCTCCATGGTCACAACACCGTCCATGTCGCCAGCGTTGTGCTGCACGGTCTTGGACAGCGTGCGCGTATCGCCTTCATAGACAGCAACCTTGGTGGAGGTAGAACCGAAGTTCATCGCCAGAACCTTGTAATTCTTCATGCTTTGTGTATTCCTTTCCGACGCGCCCGCAACGGATTGCGCTACGGTGCGCCATTAAAATCATCCGCGTGGAACTTAGTCCTTACGGTTTGCAGCAACATACAGAGCCAGTGCAATGGAATTGAGCTTGGCATCATCGCTGTCCGCACGAGAGGTGAGGACAATGGGAGCCTTTGCACCCACAATCATACCGGCATTGCGTGCCTTAGCAAGGAACACCAGCGACTTGTACAGGGCGTTGCCAGTTTCGATGGCAGGAACCAGCAGAATATCACTCTTACCAGCATCGGGGTCGGTGATACCCTTGTGCTTAGCGGCCTCCACGCTCACCGCGTTATCGAGGGCTAGAGGACCCATCACACGGCAACCGGGGATATTGGCTTCTGCCAGTTCTGCGGCATCCAGTGTTGCCTGCATCTTAGGATTGACCTTTTCAACGGCACACAGCGCAGTGACAATGGGACGCTCGTTGCCCAGCGCATGAGCGACCTTGACAGCGTTACCGATAATGTGCTTCTTTGCCTCGACATCGGGTGCGATGTTCATAGGGGCATCGGTCACATACAGCAGACGGTCCATACCGGGCACCTCGAACACTGCCACATGGGACAGCACGGGTGCTTCGCGCAGACCAATTTCCTTATCCAGAACAGCCTTGAGGATAACAGAGGTATCCACCAGACCCTTCATCAGAACATCTGCCTCACCGTCACGCACCAGCTTAACCGCTGTGCGGCACGCCTCGGTCTTATCTTCCACATGGATAACTCTATACTCCTGCAGAGGAATCTCGTGCTGTGCAGCCAGAGCTGCGATTTCCTCCTGGATACCAACCAGAATTGCCTTAGCAAGACCCAGTTTTCTAGCCGCCTCAACAGCCAGCAAAACTTCTGTATCCTGCGCGACGGCAACAGCCAGCGTACGCGCACCGCCCGCGCACTCACTCCGCAGGGCATTCAAAGATTGAATCATTGGCTTCACTCCTTTTTAATAGTTTTGTCTAAACTATACTTTTGGTAGTAGTCACACTGGTACAATAATAATTATATAGCAATTCGCAAAAAAGTCAATCTTCCAAAAAAAGAATGGAGAAACGCACAAAATATGCCCGATATTTTTTCCATTCGCTCTACCCAGTTAAAGCGTATGTTCTTCCCGTTTGAGCATCGGCCAGACGGTGAGCATCATGGTAGTAAAGCAGGCGACACCACCCAACAGATTCGAGATAGGCTCTGCGAGGAACACACCATCCACACCCAGACCAGCCAGTTTCGGCAGGAGCAGTGTCAAGGGGAACACAATCACGGCTTTCCGCAATAGGGAGAAGAAAATCGCCTGTCGGGATTTTCCCAGTGCCACAAAGGTGGACTGTCCCGCAAACTGGAATGACATCAGGAAGAATCCGAAGAAATAAATCTGCATGGAGCGCACACCCATCTCTACCAACGCCGTATCACTACTAAACAGCGACAACAACTCTCTCGGATGAGTCAACACCAAAATCCAACAGACCGTGGTAAACACCATACCCGTGATAGACATAAAGGCGATACCTGCGCGCACACGCTTATATTGTTTTGCACCATAGTTAAAGCCGATGACTGGCTGTGCGCCGTGCGTCAATCCTGTGACTGGCAGACTAAACAGTTCACGCACGGAGTTAATAATCGTCATCACACCGATGTAGCTGTCACCGCCATAGATTTTCAGAGTGGCATTACAAGTCACCTGTACCAGACAATTCGTGCCTGCCATAATAAACCCAGGCACACCGAGCGTCACAATCTCACGCAAAAGTCTTCCATCTGGCTTCAGATAGGCGCATTTGATGGTCAAAATCGCCTTCTTTCCTGTCAAAAAGCGGAGTACCCAGAGAGAAGATACGATTTGTGAAATCACTGTGGCGATGGCCGCACCGCGTACCCCCATATCGCACACAAAAATAAAGATCGGGTCGAGGATAACATTCAGCACCGCACCGAGAATAATCGTCATCATGCCGACACGCGCAAAGCCCTGTGCATTGATAAAGCCATTCATGCCCGTGCTAATCATCGAAAACACGGTACCAGCGAGATAGATAGTCAAATATTCGTTGGCATACCGATAGGTGTCATCGCTGGCACCGAACAAATACAACACGGGCTTCTTGAAGCAATACCCCACGACCATCAACACCAGAGCCGTCAGAATCAGCATCGTAAAGGTGGTATTCATCAGTCGCTCCGCGCGCTCGTGCTTCCCTGCGCCACGGGCAATCGAGCAAAGAGGCGTACCACCAGAAGCAAACAGATTACAAAATGCAGTAATCAACGCCACAATCGGGAAAATCAACCCGACACCTGTGAGAGCCAGTCCCGATGCCCCAGGCAAATGCCCTAGATAGATACGGTCCACCACATTATACAGGACCTGTACTGCCTGTGCGATGGTGAGCGGAATCGCTTGGTTGAGAATATTGACCCACATTTTTCCCTGTGAGAAATCATTTTTTGCTATTGTTGTCGCCATATCGACCGTTTTCCTCCCTCAGTCATAGTGCAACAGCATTATAGTCTTATCTCCGCTACTTTTCAATGATTTTCGCAGAAAAAGTGGGGATAGACAATCCTTCCCTTTCCGTGCTATAATACAAAATACAAATATTCTTTCATCCATCATTTTTGGTGAGAAGTAAAGAGGTGGCACACCGTGAGATATATAGCTGTAAGCTGTCTGCGCGAGGGAATGCGCCTAGCGCGACCACTCTACCGAAATGCTGACACCATGCTGGCTTCTGGTGTTGTTCTAACCGAGCAGTATATCAACAGTATCCAACGCTGTGGATTTTCAGGCGTTTATATTGACGATGCACTCTCTGCGGACATCGAGTTGGAAACTATGATTAGCGATGAACTGCGCCATGAAACAGCAAAAAGTTTAAGTAAGATTGTGGACATTGCGGCATCTGGTGGTTCTTCGCGTCTGCCAGACATCGGGAAACAGGTAGAAAATATCGTAGATGAGCTATTCAGTAATCCCAAAATTATGCTCAATATGTTGGACCTCTCCAGTTATGACAACTACACCTGTTCGCACTCGCTCAATGTTGCGGTTTTATCCATTGTTCTGGCGATGGGCATGGGGCTTCCACGCTCTGAAATCATTGGTCTTGGCACTGGTGCGATGTTGCACGATATCGGAAAGATTTTTGTCAACAAGAGTATTCTATTGAAAAATGGTCCTTTGACTGATGAGGAATTTGCGTTAATCCGCAAGCACCCCAAGGATGGGTTCGAGTATGTTCATAAACGCTATCAGCTCCCCATGCGCCACTGTGGCACGATTCTCGACCACCATGAAAAATTTGACGGTAGTGGCTATCCCAATCGGAAAAAAGGGACGGATATCTCTCTGTTCGGTCGTATCTGTGCCGTTGCAGATGTATATGATGCTCTTGCCTCCAAGCGACCGTATCGCGATGCCATTCCACCGTGCGAATGTGTGGAATATATTTTAGGCGGTTCTGGTACATTGTTTGACCCGCGCGTGGTCGATATCTTTTCCCAGCGGATTGCCCCCTACCCTGTCGGTACTTCTGTACGCCTGAGCAACGGTTGGGTCGGTCTGGTTGTGGAAAACTATGTTTCGTACAGTCTGCGTCCTCGGGTACGCATTTACCAAGAAAACGGACACGATGTTATGCCGTTTGAAATTTCTCTCAAGAACGATTTCCACTATCTCAGCGTCACCATTGTCGGTGTTGCCTAAAAAACAGCAGGGAGTGTTGCTAGGTTTCGCAACACTCCCATTATTTTCACTTGCTTGTATAAAAGATTACTTTTTGCGATAGATGGAAATACCGAATGCGAGAGGGGTTGTGAGCGACTGTAGGCGCAACACTTTTTCTTGGTCGCTCGCCGAGGTCTTGTAATAATATGGTGTCATCGCAAACAATGCCTCGATATCCTCCGCCGTCGTGAGCGTCAGACTTTCTCGCAGATAGTATGTGGTCAGTTTTTCCAATCCCTCGATTTCTGGCTCCTGCGGACGATTGGGGTAGACGGTTTCATAAATTTGTTCTTTCAACCCCATCAGATGTTCCTCCAATGGAAAAACACGCACCAGATGGCCACCGCGCCGCAGAACGCGCGCATACTCCTCCCCTGCTATCGGCGCGAATACATTCCACAATAGGGACACGCTTTCCTCCTGTACAGGCATATGGAACACACTGGCCACGGCCAACAGGATATCCTCTTTTCGCTTTGCGGCAGCACGGAGAGCCTCCTTGGACACATCTACGCCCATGAGAGTACAGTGTTTCCCTTCCTCGCGCAGACGCTGTGCCAGCAGTGCCGTATAATGCCCCTCTCCACAACCTGCGTCCAGAAAAGCCTCCCCATCCGCCAGCAATGGCGCACTCAATGCCACCAATTTGTCAGACAGGCAGCGGTACGCACCACTGGACAAGAACTGTGTCCGTGCGCGAATCATGCGCTTATCATCCCCATGCCGTTTGGCGGAGGAGGACTGGTCCATCGCGAGATTGACATATCCACTCGCCGCACAGTCAAACCGATGCCCTTTCGGGCAGACGAATTGTTTTTCCTCCCGTCGTAGCGGTGCATGGCACACAGGACAGATAAAACCAAGTTGCATACTATTTCCCCCAAATTGCAAAATCGTTGCCATAACCATACCAGAAACCGAACAAAAACACAACAAAATTTTAGAGTTCAACAAAATGGTAGAATTTCACAATTCTCTGATATGCTTTTTTGCATTTTTTCGGAGCAAATTTCCAGAATCCACTTGTTTATTCGACTAAATTATTGTATACTGAGCTTTATAATGATACCTTGAGGAGGAATACATATGGCACAGACAAAGACCACCATCCCAAGTACCCCGCATGATAAAAAGTTGCGCTTCGGCCTAATGGCAAAGATGCTTCTGCTCACCGTGATTCCCATTGTGATTGTTTTGATTATCACAGGCATCTTTCTGCTTGCACAGGTCCAGGGTATGATGCACGATTTGAAGAAAGACGACATTGATTCTCAGGGCAAAGCCGCCGCACAAAATATTGAAATATACTTCACGCCGTACTTCACAGCAGCGGAACTAATCGCTGGCAACGAGTATGTCCAGAATCTTGCCACTAAAGCATACTCCAGCACCACCCCTTCCGCATTCCAGAAGGACAAGGCAAATATGGATACGACGATTGCTGCTTTGCAGAATGCCACCATGAATCTGAGCAACGGTGTGTCTATTTTCATCTCGGTCGAAACATATAATCAAGTTCTTTTTTCCGATGGTTCCTATTATGATGATTCTTTGGGTGTCGATGTTAAGGATCGCCCTTGGTACGGGATGGTCAAGGAAAATCCCAACGAAATCAGCGTTACTGGCGCGTATGTCGATACCGTTACCGGCGGTCTTGTCGTTACGATTTCCACTGGTATTTACAATGGCAACACGCTTGTCGGTGTTGTCGGTATGGATATTTCCTTGGATTCCTTGGTTAAGGAACTCTCCGACATTGCCATCGGTGAAACAGGTTATCTCACCGTATATGATAGCGACGATATGTTGCTCTACCACCCCGACAGTTCCCTGCAAATGACCCCAATTTCCGATATCGGCTATTCTGACAATATGTTTGATGCTCTCTCCGTCGATGGGGATAGTCACGCAATGGAGTACACCCGTGTTGGCATTGACTACTGTGGTTCCGTTACTTACAGTGAATCGACTGGGTGGCATATCCTTGCCTGTATGCCCTATGCTGAGTTCAACCAAGAAGTTTCTTTGGCAAAAAACATCGTGAACGCCAGCTTTGCTGTATGTATCGTGGTTCTCTTTGCTATTATTGTCTTAGTATCTCTGGCCATTACCGTTCCCATCAAGACGCTGAATGATGCTGTCGGTAAGTTGGCGGAAGGCAATCTCGATGTTGACATCAAGTCCACGAGCAAGAACGAGATTGGACAGCTCGCAGACAGCGTTGAGCGTTTGGTCGAGCGTCTGAAAGCCTATATTTTGTACATCACAGAGGTGTCCGATATTCTGGACGAAGTCGGTAACGGCAACCTGTCCTTCGATTTGACGCAGGACTATGTCGGTGAGTTTGCCCCCCTCAAACGCGCACTGCTCAATATCCAGACCAACCTCAACCAGACGATGTACCACATTGCAGACTCCGCCAGCCATGTGGACAGCAGTACAAATCAGATTGCAAGTGCTTCGCAGGCTCTCGCACAGGGTGCTACTGAGCAGGCCAGTGCGGTACAGGAGCTCTCCGCCACCATTCAGGATTTGACCGTCACCTCGCAGGACGAGGCACAGCGCGCCACCAAGTTGAGCCAAGGTGTTGCCTTCATGGGCAACCAGTTGGAGGACAGCAACCGCCAGATGCAAAATCTGCGTACGGCGATGGAGGATATCTCCACCCAGTCCTCTGAGATTGCTAAGATTATCAAGACCATCGAGGATATTGCTTTCCAAACCAACATTCTCGCACTGAATGCCGCTGTCGAGGCCGCTCGCGCTGGTACAGCAGGCAAGGGTTTTGCCGTTGTTGCTGACGAGGTTCGTTCTCTGGCCGCCAAGAGTGCAGAGGCCGCCAAGAGCATTACCGATTTGATTAACACCTCTCTGGCCGCCATTGCAAACGGCTCCTCCCTCGCCAATGAAACCGCCGCTTCTCTGGCAGAGGTGGCACAAAATGTAGAGAGTGTTGTTGTGGCTGTCCAACAGTTTGCCTCCCGCTATCAGGAGCAGACTGGTAGCCTGAACGAAATTTCCAACGGTATCGAGCAGATTTCCTCTGTCGTTCAGAACAACTCCGCTACCGCTGAGGAGAGTGCCGCATCCAGTGAAGAACTGGCTGGGCAGTCCCACATTATGAAACAGATGGTGGACAAATTCACACTCGACCCCCGCTTCCATATTTAATTCTTCTCATATCCCCAATCGAGCCGCGTGGTCTTTCACAGACCCACGCGGCTCCCCCTATCATCAAAAGGAGTGATTTTTATGCAGTACACAATTACCCCGTGGAGTAAGCGCATTTTTCTTCTGTTGACTGGTCTGGTCATCGCCCATCTAGGCGTGACCCTTTTTCTACAATCCAATCTCGGCTCCGACCCGTTCAATGTCTTCGTGCAGGGACTCTATCGCCGTATCGGTGCATTCCTCCCCCTGACCCACGGCTGGGTGCATATGTGCATCTCGTTCCTCATTATTCTGGCCCTGTTGGTCATTGACCGCAAGTATATTCGCATCGGTACGCTCATTTGTATGGTCTTGGGCGGTCCCATCATTGACGGCTTTACTCTACTTCTGGGGAATGTTATCCATGCAGAATCTCCCATTGTCTGGCGGTTTCTCTGTCTTGCACTGGGTTGTGTCATTCTTGCCTTTGGTATGACCATCGTGATTAACTCCGAGGCAGGCACAGGTCCCAACGACTTAATTGCCGTCGTGTTATCCGAAAAGATAGGAAAGAAATTCGGTATCGTCCGTGTTGTGGTCGATGTCTGCTTTGCAGTGCTTGGACTTCTGTTGGGCGGAACGGTCGGCTCAGGTACGCTGATTTGCTCGTTCCTTGTCGGACCACTGGCACAGGTATTCCTCCCTATCACCGCAAAACTCTGTCTGCGCGTAGCAAGGGGGAGATGACACCCCCTCCGTCACGGCTACGCCGTGCCAGCTCCCCTGTGAAGGGGAGCCTTTTTGTAGCTTCGCGGTACCATTATCAATGGAAAAAGCTCACCCGTATGTGCAGTACTAACACACACGAGTGAGCTTTTTATCACCAATCAGCTGAGAATCGGTCGATTAGACCAACTCAATCATAGCAGTCTCGGCAGCATCGCCACGGCGAACGCCAGTGCGAGTGATGCGAGTGTAACCACCATTGCGCTCAGCATAGTTGGGAGCGATCTCCTTGAAAATCTTCTTGACGACATCCTCACGGGTGATGAAGGCCATAGCCTGACGATAAGCAGCCAGGTCGCCCTTCTTACCCAGGGTGATCATCTTCTCAGCCAGAGGACGGATCTCCTTGCAACGGGTGACGGTGGTCTCCATCTTGCCGTTGTCCAGGAAATCGGTCACCTGCTGACGGAGCATCGCGTTGCGCTGGTCGGTAGTCTTACCGAGCTTACGAGTTCCGGGCATTGTAGGTTTCCTCCTTTTAAGGCTTTTGTCCTCCTGCCGGTATCCGGCAGGTATGATCCGATTTGGACCCTCGCCGCCTCAGCGGCGGGGCAGGTATCGGTCAATTGTTGTTATCTTCGTCGGCCAGAGACAGGCCCATCATAGCCAGCTTGTTGATAACTTCCTCCAGGGACTTGCGGCCCAGGTTACGAACCTTCATCATCTCGTCTTCGGTCTTGCTGATCAGATCCTCGACGGTGTTGATGTTGGCGCGCTTGAGGCAGTTAAAGCTGCGCACGCTCAGATCCAGCTCCTCGATGGTCAGCTCCAGGACCTTATCACGCTGGGTCTCGGCCTTCTCGACGACGGTGGACTTGGAGCCCACGGTCTCGCTCAGGTCGGTGAACAGAGTGAAGTGGTCGCAGAGGATCTTGGCGCCCAGGGACACAGCGTCACGGGCGGAAATGGTGGAGTCGGTCCAAACCTCGATGGTCAGCTTGTCAAAGTCCGTCATGTTGCCCACACGGGT